>DAIRWC010000285.1:0-1910 GCA_036802505.1 Solirubrobacterales bacterium | reverse complement strand
AGCGCGTGGCCCATATGCAGGTTGCCTGACGTGAACGGACTCGACGGCTTGATGTAGACGGCGTTCTGCCCGACCGCCGGAACCGGGGTCGCGAAGGCGCCCCGCTCGGCCCACTCGGCCTGCCGGGCCGGCTCGGTCTCACCAGCGTCGTAGATCGGCTTGTCGCGACTCATCGCCATCGCAGTCTGCCATGGACGTTGACCCAGGGCCCAAGGGGTCTTATGCTGGAAAAGAAATGATCAAGTACCTTGAAGTATTCGAGTGACATACGAAAGCGTGACCGAAGTGTCAAAAAAGTGGGAAAAGTTGCTTTTTGGGGGTATTTAGGCGCTTCGCCGTCCGGGCGCGCGCCTAGCTTGATTTGGGAAGAGAAACAGGCGACCCCGGCGGTGCTTGCGACACCCCGGGGCCTGGCCGAGACCTTAAGAGGAGGTCCCAACATGAGAGAGGGTACGAGAACCGCCCTGCTGGAAAAAGGGTGCTTCGACGAAGAGACTGTTAAGCGGGTGATCGTCGCCACTGAGGAGGCGCCGCCCGAAGACCGGGTCAGAGCCGGGCTGGAGGTGTTAATCGAGCTGGCCGAGACCGATTCCGCCGCCGCCCGGTCTGCCCTGCACGAGCTGCGCACGGATCATCGCCGACTGGGCCGAATCGAGGCCTGGATCGGCGGAGATCCCGATCGGGCGACATTCGGACTGGGCGCAGCGATTCAGCTCGTCGGCACCGAGCTAGCCTCCCCCGCCCCCGACCTGGAGCGCCTCACCCCAGAGCTGCTGGCCTGGCTGGAAGGCAGGTGGTAGTGAGGATGCCGTCGATAGCCAAGCTGAGGGGCGCATAGACCAAGCAGTTCGGGGGATGCAGGGAGGGCGACGAGGGGAGCGCACATAAGTGCGTGACCCGAGGAGCCCGACCGAAGACCCCGAAATGCGCCGGTTTAGGCGCCCCTCAGGCAAACGTCCAGAGCTTGTTGCCTAGAAAGTTAAAGGGCATCGCGACCGCGACCGCGATCGCCTGCGCGGTGAGATCGCCCATCGAGCCGCTGGAGACGAGGACTTCGAGAACAACCAGGTTGATCAGCAAGGCTGCCACGCTGACGGCGAAGAAGCGCGCCGCCTGGAAGCCCGGGTGGCCGTGACCCGCGTCGAAGGTCCAGTGTCGGTTCCAGAGGAAGTTATTGGCGAGGGCAACGCAAAAGGCGCCGATCGCGGCAAGGAGATGATGCAGGCCGAGCCCACCGGCGAGCAGGGCGAAGACCGCCAGGTTGATCAGGTAGCCGGAGCCGCCGACGACGCCGAATTTGAGCAGCTGCAGCCAGCTGTCCGGGCGGCGGGCGGCGGCGCGAATCCGGTAGGCGAATTCGTAGGTGCCGCTCATCGACCGCTCCACGGGGCTCCATTGGGCCCGTCGGCGACGACGGCATTGCGGCCGAAACCGGTCCGCGCGTCGCGCAGGACATGGAAGGGAACTTGTTGGATTCGAGGGGACACGTAACGAGTGAGCGTGAGGCGCTCCAGCCTACGACGTTCGACCGGACGGAAGCCCGGTGGCAGCCCCGGCGGCTTTCCGGCGACGACCGGCTTGCTGACCACGTCGATCTCGCGAACCGGGATCACACCACGGTAGGCGCGGCGCGAGGGACCGCCAAGATAGAACCGTATCGGGTCGGCGGCGAGTTTCCAGGCGAGGATCGCGCGCGGTCGCCGCGGCGGGCCCAGCTGCGCGGCGAGGTCGCGGAAGTCCGGGCGCTGGAGGTTGGGCGTGCGGGTGACGTAGACGTCGTAGGCGAGCCAGTAGACACAGAGGACGACGGCGCAGACGAGGCCGAAGCGGCGGGCCCGGGCGGCGGAGAACCCCAGCGCCACGACGGTCGCCAGGGGGACCAGGGCCGGCAACAGGTTGCGCTCGACTAT
>DAIRWC010000284.1:0-1912 GCA_036802505.1 Solirubrobacterales bacterium | reverse complement strand
ACCCGCGGCTCCCCGAGCAGGGAACGGGCGACCGCGACCTGCTGGCGCTGACCGCCCGAGAGCGTCCCGACCTCGGTGCGCAGACTGGGGATCGTCACCGCGAGGCTGGACAGCAGCTCTCCCGCCCGGTGCTCCATCTTCGCCTCGTCGAGCTGCCGCGAAACCTCCCCGGTGCCCGACGCCACCTCCTCCTGCCCCAGGAAGACGTTGGCGACGACGTCGAGGTTGTCGCAGAGGGCGAGGTCCTGATAGACGGTCGCGATGCCGAGTTTGGTCGCGTCCTGGGGCCGCGTGACCTTGATCTCGCTACCGTCGAAGCGGATCCGCCCGCCGTCGGCGGAGTGGATGCCGGCGATCGTCTTCACCAGCGTCGACTTGCCGGCACCGTTGTCGCCGACGAGGCCAACGACCTCGCCGGCACTGACGGTGAAGTCGACCCGGTCCAGAGCCTGGACCGGGCCGAATCGCTTGCTCACTCCGTCGAGCTCGAGGAGGGGGCCGTCGGGGCTCATCGCTCCGCTCCCAGCGCCTTAGGAGATTCCCGCTTCCTTGCAGGCCTGCTTGTAGGGTCCGGTGCACAGTTCCGACGCGGTGACGAACCCGTCGGCGACCACCGTGCTCTTGACGTTGTCCTTGGTCACGGCGATCGGTTTGAGCAGGACCGACGGCACCTTGGTTTTGCCGTTGTCGACTTCTTCGGTGACTTTGTCCTGCGGCACGCCTTCGCCTTCGGCGAGGGCGATGGCGATTTCAGCGCTGATCTGCGCCTCCGGTTCGATTTCCTTGTAGACCGTCATGTACTGCTGGCCGGCGAGAATCCGCTGCAGGCCGGCAACGGTCGCGTCCTGGCCGGTGACGGGCTTTTCGGAGGGGTTGATCCCGGCGCCTTTCATAGCCGCGATCGCGCCGCCGCCGGTGTCGTCGTTGGCGGCGTAGATGCCGGCGAACCCGTTGCTGCCGAGCGCCGTGATCGCCTGCTGGGCCTCGCGCTGGGCATTTTCGGCGGACCAGCCGGGCGTGTCGTATTCCTTGCCGATCTGGACGCCGACCGCTTCGAACCCGTTGTGGGCGCCTTCTTTGAAGAGGGCCGCGTTGGGATCGGCCGGGTCACCGTTGATCATGATGATCGGGCCCCTCGGGCTGCCGTCTTCTTTGAGTTTCCTCGAGAGCGTTTCGGCCTGCAGTTCGCCGACTTTTTTGTTGTCGAAGGACACGTAGGCGTCAACTTCGCCGTTTTCGATCAGGCGGTCGTAGCTGAGCACCGGAACGCCCTGGGCCTGGGCCTTTTCGGCGATCGCTGCCGCCGATTTGGAGTCCATCGGGTCGACGACGAGAACGTCGGCCCCCTGGGTCAGTGCGGCTTCGGCCTGACTCTGCTGCTTCGCCGCATCGCCGCCGGCGTTGTTGTAAAGCACCTTGCAGTCGGGGCATTCTTCTTCGACTGCCTTTTCGAAGTCCGGCCTGTCGTCGGACTCGTAACGGGGCGTTTCGTTTTCGGGAAGCAATAGGGCGATCTTCGCGCCGCTTCCACCACTGCTGCCGCCACAACCGGCAGCTACGACGACGAGCACCACTAACGCACCAAACGCGACTGAGAGCCGCTTGAGAGCTGATCGGGACATGAACTCCTCCTTTTCCAGGCCTGCCCTTACCCGCTTGCCGCAAAATTCACTCTAGCGCTACGCAGCGACCGCCTCGCGGCGTTTGCGCGCCCGCTTCGGCTTGGCCGGCTCGACCAGCTCGGCGAGGAAATGACCCGTGTGCGAGGCCTTCACCGCGGCGACCTCCTCCGGGGTGCCCGTGGCGATCACCTCTCCCCCCTCCTCGCCGCCGTCGGGACCGAGGTCGACGAGGTGATCGGCGGTCTTGATCACGTCGAGGTTGTGCTCGATCACGACCACGGTGTTGCCGG
>DAIRWC010000283.1:0-1936 GCA_036802505.1 Solirubrobacterales bacterium | reverse complement strand
AGATCAAGCAGGCGCGCTGGATCGTCAAGGAGCGCCAGGAGATGCTCGCCGAGGCCAAGCGTGAGGCCGAGCGGATCGTCAAGGAGGCGCGCGAGCGCCAGGAGCGTCTCGTCTCCGACGAGGAGATCACCAAGCAGGCCGAGCGCGCCGCCGAGGACATCATCGAGGACGCCCGCGGCCGCGAGCGCGAGATCCGCCTCGGCGCCGAGGACTACGCCGACGAGATCCTCAACACGCTCGAGGTCAACCTTCAGAAGTTTCTCGCGGCCGTGCAACGCGGCCGCGACCGGCTCGCCGGCCGTGACGAAGAGCAGCCGGTCGCCGAGCTGGACGAGCAGCCTTAGTCGCGGCTCCCTATGCGGGCGTTACTGCTGGTCCAGCTTTAGCTCTTTTAGCTTGTTCCAGCGGGAGTCGGTGGTTTCGTTGTGCTTGTGGTCCTCGGGGTTGGCGTCGTTCAGGGACTCGCCGCAGGTCGGGCAGAGGCCGGCGCAGTCGGGGCGACAGAGGATGCGGGCCGGCAGGGCGAGGATCGCTGCGTCGTGGGCCCAGCGGCCGAGGTCTAGCTCGTCTTCGACCACGTAGGGGCTGCGCAGCTCCTCGTCGTCGGTGTCGGACTGGTCGACCTCGCGCGCGTCGACCTCGGTCTCCACGCTGGCGTCCTCGAGGCAGCGGACGCACGGACCGTCCACCCGCAATGGGAAGCGCAGCCTGAAGGCGTAGCCGTTGCTCGGGCGCGAGAGGTCGAGCCTTGCCTCGACGGCATCCCCGGGCGGAATGTAGGTCTGGCCGCCCAGCTCCAGCGGCTCGAGGCGCACCGGAACGTCGAAACGCGCCCCCTCGCCATGGGCGAGCGAGAGGCGAGCAAGGTCGATGATCGTGCTGTCCGTTCTGGCCATAGCCGCCTCCTCCGCCCCGCCGCTTACGATGGCACCCTCCCAACGAGATTACGAAATGGGTCAATTCGACTGGACACCCGACGAGTATCTGGAGCGGATCCGCTCCAAGCTCCCGCGCTACGACGACCTGCAAGAGCAGGCGATCGCCGCGATCCCCTTTCCGCCCCAGCGGGTTCTGGAGCTGGGGATGGGGACCGGCGAAACGACCCGGCGCCTGATCGAGGCCTACCCCGACAGCTGGGTGGTCGGGCTCGACTCCAGCCCGGACATGGTCTTCCGCGCCCGCCAGAGCTACGACGACGTGCAGCTCGCTCGCATGGAGGACCCGCTTCCGGACGGCCCCTGGGACCTCGTCATCTCAGTCCTCTCGGTCAACGACCTGACCGACGAGCAAAAGCAAGCCCTCTTCCGCCGAGTAAAAGACCACTCCCGCTCCCTCGTCATAGGCGACGTCTTCGAGGACGACCAGCTCAGCGATCTCGTCGAGTGGTGCGACGGCGAAATCACTTGGCAAGCCGACGACCTTGCGGTGGTACGAGCGACGTACTGAAAGCTCGATGTGCTGGGAGAGAGAGCGGGGTGCCCCTCCAGCGCAGCGGCGTCCTGTTTTTCGTCCCAGCCGCGTTCGCGGATAGCCAGAGACGTTCCTGGCGAAAAACCCAGCAAGCAGGAGGGGCACCCCGCTCTCTCTCCCTTCGCCACCCGCTACCATGCCCGACTCATGGCCGTCCCGAAGAAGAGAACGTCCCGGCAGCGCCGCGATAAGCGCCGTGCTAATCACAAAGCTGGCAAGGCTCGGCTCAACAACTGTCCGCGCTGCCACAGCCCGCGGCTGCCTCACCGGGTCTGCCCTACCTGCGGCACCTACAAGGGTCGTGAGGTGATCGAGCACTCGATCGTCGACCCGGCCGCGCCCGCACCCGACACCGAGTAGACGATGGCCGGCGGCGTGACCGTCGCCCTCGACGGCTTCGGCGCCGAGCAGGGCTTCGGTGTGTTGGCCGAGGGCGCCAGGATGGCCGCCGCGGACGGGATTCGCC
>DAIRWC010000282.1:0-1966 GCA_036802505.1 Solirubrobacterales bacterium | reverse complement strand
GGAGGCCGAGTAGCGATGCGCGTGCTCGGCATCTCCGGCAGCCTGCGGACGGGCTCGCACAACAGCGCCCTGCTGCGGGCGGCCGCCGAGCGGCTGCCCGCCGGGGCGGAGCTGATCCCGTTCGAGCGCCTGGCCGAGATCCCGCCCTACGACGAGGACGTCGAAGCGGAGGGCGTGCCGGAGGTCGTGCGCGAGCTGCGCGAGGCGATCCGCAGCGCCGACACGGTGCTGATCGCCACCCCCGAGTACAACCACTCGATCCCGGGTCAGCTCAAGAACGCGCTCGACTGGGCCTCGCGGCCCGCGGGCGAAAGCTCCCTCAACGGGACCCCGGCCGCGGTCATCGGAGCCTCGACGGGGATGTTCGGCGCCGTCTGGGCACAGGCCGAGCTACGCAAGGTCCTCGGCGCGATGGGTGGCCGCGTCCTCGAGGCCGAACTGCCGGTGGCCCGTGCCGCCGACCTGCGCAACGGGGACCAGCTCAAGCTGGAACCAAACCAGTCAGAGCAACTAACGGAGATCCTCTCGGAACTCGTCGCCGCCGCGGAGCCCGCACTGGTGTTGGCGTAGGAAGGGCAGGGGTGTCCCCCTTCGGGAACTTGTGAGCCAGCGCCGCCTCCGAATCTGAAGCCCCTCCCGTCGGCGGGTTCGCGGAGGGGGACACCCCTGCCCTTCCCCGTCAGGCGGCCGGCAACGCGAAGAACGCGATCGCGGCGAAGTGGGCGGCTGCGGCGGCGATCACTAGAGCGTGGAAGATCTCGTGGTAGCCGAAGACACGGGGGTTCGGGTCCGGGCGCTGGATTGCGTAGACGATCGCGCCCGCCATGTAGAGAAGCCCTCCGCCGGCGACGAGCAGGGTGCCTACGACGCCCATGTCCAGCCAGAGCTGGGGGAAGGCGACTGCGGCCACGGAGCCGAGCGAGACGTAGATCAGCGCCGCGACCCATTTCGGGTGGTCGATCCAGATCGTCTCGACGATCGCGCCGGCGATCGCGCCGGCCCAGACGACGACGAGGATCGCGTCGGCGAGGGGGCCGTTGAGGACGAGCAGGGCGAACGGCGTGTAGGTCCCGGCGATGAGGAAGAAGATCATCGAGTGATCGAGCCGACGCATCCAGCGGCGCGCTTCGGGCCGCGTCCAGTTGACCCGGTGGTAGAGCGCGCTGGTGCCGAGCAGGGCCGAGAGGCTGACCGCGTAGATCGCGACGGCCAGGGTCGCCTTCGGCGTCTTCGCGGCGAGGATCAAGCCGGTGCCGAGAACGAGCGAGACGAAGAAGGCCCACTCGTGCGAGACGCCGCGCAGTCGCGGCTTGACCGAGGCGATCGCCTCGCTCGCAACTTCCTTTGCAGTTTCCGCCTTCTCAGCGGCCCTCGCCCGCACCATCTCCTTGTCACCATAGAGGGAGAAGGGCGCGATTTCACGAAATTCGCGGCGTTTGCGGAGTCAGACGTCACAAAGTCTGTCCGACTCGTTGACGATCCTGGGCAGCTCCCCCTAAAAGCCCCCCCGAGAGGAGAAGTTCGATGTCCAAGACCGCCACCAGTGCTTTGAAAAACGGTCTCAAGGGGCTAGCGATAGAGCGCCGGTTCTCCTCTCCAGGCACGCATCCCTTCGACGAGATCGAGTGGGAGATCCGCGATGCGGTGATCGGCGATCCCGCCGCGCCGGCCTTCGAGCAGCGCGACGTCGAGTTCCCCAAGAGCTGGTCCCAGAACGCGACCAACATCGTCGCCCAGAAGTACTTCCGCGGGCAGATGGGCAGCGCCGAGCGCGAGAACTCGGTCAAACAGATGATCGGTCGGGTCGCGGGGACGATCTCCGGCTGGGGACGCGAGGGCGGCTACTTCGCCTCCGACGAGGACGCCGAGGCCTTCGAAGCCGAGCTGACCTCGATCCTGCTCAACCAGAAGGCGGCGTTCAACTCGCCGGTCTGGTTCAACGTCGGCTTCGAGGAGAAGCCGCAGT
>DAIRWC010000281.1:0-2021 GCA_036802505.1 Solirubrobacterales bacterium | reverse complement strand
GCGCCAGGGCGCGGGCGATGCCGACTCGCTGCCGCTGACCGCCGGAGAACTCGTGCGGGTAGCGGTCGTAGTGCTCGGGTGAGAGGCCGACCCGCTCCAGCAGCTCCTGGACCTGGCGGCGCAGCTCGGCGCCCGAGGCGCGGTCCTGAACCCGCAAGGGCTCGCCGACGATCTGACCGATCCGCTTGCGCGGGTTGAGCGAGGCGTAGGGGTCTTGGAAGACCATCTGCATCTCGGGCCGCAGCGGCCGCATCTGGCGGCGCGAGAGGCCGGCGATCTCGCGGCCGTCGAAGCGGACCGAGCCGGAGGTTGGCCTCAACAGCTGTAGCACCGCCCGCGAAAGAGTCGACTTGCCGCTGCCCGACTCTCCCACCAGGCCGAGGGTTTCGCCGCGACCGACGCTGAAGCTGACCCTGTCGACGGCGCGCACGCGGTCGACCTCATGGTCGAACAACAGCCCGCGCTTGACCGGGAAGTGCTTGACCAGGTCGGTGACTTCGAGCAGCGGCCCGTCGCTCCTGGCGGGGCGCAGCGGCGGCGCCTGGTCGAGTCGCACGACGGCACCGAGCAGCTTGCGGGTGTAGGGGTCCTTGGTCGCGTAGAAGACGTCGTCGAGGTCTCCCCGTTCGACGATCTTGCCCTCGTGCATGACCAGCACCCGGTCGGCAATCTCGGCGACGACGCCGAAGTCGTGGGTGATCAGGATCGTCGCCAGGCCGCGCTCCCGGTTCAGCCTCCTGAGCAGCTCGAGGATCTGCGCCTGGATCGTCACGTCGAGCGCCGTCGTCGGCTCGTCGGCGATCAGCACTTCCGGTTCCAGGGTCAACGCCATCGCGATCATCGCCCGCTGCCGCATCCCGCCGGAGAACTCGTGCGGGTAGCGGTCGACGCGCCGCTCGGGGTCGGGCAGGCCCACCGAACCCAGCAGCTCGACCGCCCGCTCGCGCGCATCGCTCCGACTCACCTGCGGGCGGTGTGCCTGGATCGCCTCGATCAGCTGGTCGCCGACGCGGTAGACCGGGTTGAACGAGGTCATCGGGTCCTGGAAGACCATCGCGACCCGCTCGCCGCGGACAGCGCGCAGAGCCTCATCCCCGGCGCCGATCAGCTCGTTGCCGCCGAGCCGCACGGAGCCCTCGATGCTCGCGTTGGCGGAGCGGGTGAGGCCGATGATCGTCTGCGCGGTGACGCTCTTGCCCGAGCCCGACTCGCCGACGATCGCCAGCACCTCGCCGGGGGCGAGCTCGAAGGAGACGCCCTCGACCGCTTGCACCCGCCCCCCTTCGGTGGCGAAGCTGACGCGCAGGTCGCTGACGCTGAGCAGAGCCTCGCTCATTGCGCCGAAGCTCCCAATTTGACCCGTGGGTCGAGGTAGGCGTAGGCGATGTCGACCAGGGTGTTGAAGAGGACGACGAAGAAGGCGCCGAAGAGGACGACGGCCATCACCGGCGGCAGATCGAAGTTGATCAGCGATTCGTAGGTGTAGAGGCCGATGCCGTCGAGGTTGAAGACCGCTTCGACCAGGATCGCGCCGCCGAGCAGGGCGCCGAAGTCGAGCCCGAAGAGGGTGATGATCGGGACCAGCGAGTTGCGCAGCACGTGGCGGGTCATCACCTGGCGCTCGCTCAGCCCCTTGGCCCGAGCCGTGCGCACGTAGTCCTCGTCCATCGCGTCGAGCATGTTGGAGCGCAGCACGCGGCTATAGAGGCCGACGTAGACGACCGCCAGCGTCACCCACGGCAGGACCAGGTGGTTGGCCCAATCGATCGGGTCTTCGGTCAGGGGGACGTAGCTGCCAGAGGGGAACAGTTCGAGCTGGAAGGTGAGGTAGTTGAGGAAGATCGCGGCCAGCCAGAAGACCGGCATCGAGATGCCGGCCACGGCGACGATCGTCAGCGCCCGGTCGAGCAGCCCTCCGGCCCTGACCGCGGAGAGGTAGCCGAAGAGGATCCCGAAGAACATCCAGATCACCGCGGCGCCGATGCAGAGCGAGAAGGTCGCTGGGATCCCTTCGACGATCC
>DAIRWC010000280.1:0-2022 GCA_036802505.1 Solirubrobacterales bacterium | reverse complement strand
CGACTATGGCTTCCGCCTGCCCTCGGCGATCGACAACCGACCGCTCAAGTTCGACGAGTTCCTCGAGCGGGTCGACCAGCTGGTCATGGTTTCGGCGACGCCCGGCCCCTTCGAGCGCGCCGAAGCGACGCGGACCGTCGAGCAGATCGTGCGACCGACCGGAATCATCGACCCGGAGATCGAGCTGCGCGCCACCAAGAACCAGATCGACGACCTGATGAACGAGATCAAGGTTGTCGCGGACAGCGGCGACCGGGTCCTGGTCACGACGCTGACCAAGAAGATGGCCGAGGATCTGACCAACTACCTGCTCGAGTACGGGATCAAGGTCCGCTACCTGCACTCCGAGATCGACACCCTGGAACGGATCCAGATCGTCCGCGACCTGCGCCTCGGCGAGTACGACGTGCTCGTCGGCGTCAACCTGCTGCGCGAGGGTCTGGACCTGCCCGAGGTCTCGCTGGTGGCGATTCTCGACGCCGACAAGGAGGGCTTCCTGCGCGGCGAGACCAGCCTCGTGCAGACGATCGGCCGCGCCGCCCGCAACGTCAACGGGCGGGTGTTGATGTACGCGGACAGGGAGACCGACGCGATGCGCGCGGCGATGAGCGAGACCGACCGCCGCCGGGCGATCCAGCTCGCTTACAACGAGGAGCACGGGATCACCCCGGAGACTGTCCGCAAGGGGATCTCCGAGATCTCCGAGTTCCTCGCGATGGAGGACCGGGCGCCGAAGAAACGCCGCCGCAAAGCCGGCGGCGAGTTCGCCGATCCGGCCGAGCTCGAGCGCACGATCGTCGCCCTCGAGGAGGAAATGCTCGCTGCCGCCGACGACCTCCGCTTCGAGGAGGCCGGTCGCCTCCGCGACGAGCTCAAAGAGCTGCGCCGCGACCTCGACGGGATGACGGCGGGGGCATAAGGACAGCATGGCGATCGACGTCACCGACGCCAGCTTCGCCGTGGAGGTGATCGAGCGCTCCAGGCAGCTCCCGGTCGTGGTCGACTTCTGGGCCGAGTGGTGTGGGCCCTGCCGCACGCTTACCCCGGCGCTGGAGGTGGCTGAGAAGGCGCGCGGAGGCAAGGTCGTGCTGGCCAAGGTCGACGTCGACGCGAACCAGGCGCTGGCGGCCCGCTACCAGGTGCAGGGCATCCCGGCGGTGAAGGCTTTTCGCGACGGCAAGGTCACGAGTGAGTTCGTCGGCGCGGTGCCGAAGGCGAAGGTCGAGGAGCTGTTCGACTCGCTGGTTCCGTCTCGGGCCGACGAGCTGCTCGCCAAGGGCGACGAGCTCTCGCTGCGCGAGGCGGCCGAACTGGAGCCGCGCCGCGCCGACATCGGCGTGGCCCTCGCAAGGGCGCGGCTGGAGCGGGGCGCGGCGGACGAGGCGCTCGAAGCGGTCGAGCCGCACGAGGGAGATTTCGCCGCCGAGGGGATCGCCGCGCGGGTGCGCTTGGCGAAAGAGGGAGTGGGGACGGAGGCGTTCGCCAGCCTCGACCGCGGGCATCCCGAGGCAGCGCTCGACGCCCTGCTCGACGAGCTCGGGGGCGCCGACGAGGACGCCCGCGAGGATCTGCGCCGGGCCATCGTCGGGATTCTCAGCGAAGCCGATCCAACCGACCCGATCGGCCCCAAGTACCGCAAGCGCCTCGCCGCTGCGCTCTACTGACGCCCTCGCCGCCGTTTGTACAGGAGGCGGCCGCCCCGGTCGCGAAGATAGGCGTAGATGAGCGCCCCGCCGCCGCGCAAGCCCCGCCCGCCCCTGCCCGCAGGGCCGTTTGTGGTCGTCGGGCTTGCCCGCTCGGGCTGCTCGGCGGCGCGTTTTCTGAGCGGGCGCGGGGAGGAGGTCGCCGGAGTCGATTCCGGACATCCGGACGAGGCGGCAGGGTTGGCGGGGGACGGCGTCGAAGTTGCCTTGGATACGAGTGGATTGGCTCAGCTGGATGGCAAGCGAACCGTCGTCAAGAGCCCGGGTGTTCCCCGGGAGGCTCCGGTGATCGCCGCGGCGCTGGAGCGTGGCCTCGACG
>DAIRWC010000279.1:0-2054 GCA_036802505.1 Solirubrobacterales bacterium | reverse complement strand
CAGGAGGATGCGAGGGCGGCGGACGAGCGCCTGGGCGATCAGCAGCCGCTGCTGCTCGCCGCCGGAGAGCGCCCCGATCGGCCGCGCGGCATAGGCGCTCGCGCCGACCAGCTCGATCGCCTCCTCGACCCGGCGGGTGGCAGCGCGCCCGCTGGGGCTGATGCGTGCCGGCAGCGGAAAGCCCCAGCGCGTCCCGTCGAGGCCCAGGCGCACCAGGTCGAGGCCGCGAACCCGCGTTCCGGAGTCGAAGCTGCGCCGCTGCGGCAGGTAGCCGATCTGGGAGTTGACGGAGCCGGGCGGGCCGGAGAGGACCGTCGCGGTCCCGTCGCTCAACGGCAGGAGGCCGAGCAGAACGTGGAGAAGGGTCGACTTCCCCGAGCCGTTGGGACCGAGCACCGCGACGAACTCGCCCTGGCGCACACTGAGATCGACTCCCGACCAGACCGGACGGCCGCCGCGCCTCGCCGTAGCCGTCGCAAGCCGGATCGCCTCCGTGCTCATCCCCCTTCGCCTGCCTTGGCGAGCGCCGCCGCCAGCCCTTCCAGCTCGTGCGACTGCCAGGCCTGGAAGCTGGCGCCTTCGGGGGTCATCGTCTCGGTGACGGTGGCGATCGGGATGCCCGCCGCCTTGGCGGCGTCGTTCAGCCGCTGCACGTCGGGGGTCGCGTTCTGGCTGTTGTAGACCCAGACCTCGATCTGGCGGTCGGCGATCTGGCTGTCGGTCGTGGCCTTATCGGCGGGCGTCGGGTCGGTGCCCTCGGAGATCGCGTCGAGGAACCCGGTCGGGGTGAGGAGCTTCAGGCCGAGGGAGGGGGCGAGCGCCGCGAAGATGCTCTCCGAGGCGCCGACCGGCGTGCCCGCGTAGCGCGAGCGGATCTGGGAGATAAGGCTGTGGTATCGGGCGAGGCCGACCGTCTCGAAGCGGTGCTGCTGGGCATCGAAGTAGGCGGCGTGACCGGGGTCGGCCCCCTTGTAGTCGTCGGTGATCTGTTCGATCGTCTTCTGCACGGAGGCCGGTGAGTACCACTGGTGGGGGTTGTCCCCTTCCTTCAAGCCGAGCAGGTCGCCAACCGTCAGGGCCGTGCGGCCCGAGCTGGGGTTGGCGGCGAGCAGCTTCGAGGCCCACGGGTCATAGCCGATGCCGTTGACGATCGCCAGCTGAGCTCCGGCCATCGTGCGCGCGTCTTCTGAGCTCGGTTCGTAGTCGTGGGGGTCGGCGGCGGGGTTGGTGACGATGTTCGTCACTTCGACCCGATCGCCGCCGAGCTGTTCGGCGATGCTGCCCCAAAAGTCCTCGGCGGCGACGACGTTCAGCTTGCCGGAGGAGCTGGTGGCGCTTGAGCCCGACCCCCCGCACCCGGCGAGTAGCGCCACCGCCAACGCGGCGACGATGAAGAGGGCAGCGGAAGCACGGGCGCTCGACCGGGGCACGCGGGCACCCTAACATAAGAGTGAGACTCGTTCTCTTTAACGAGCGACCGCCGCACTTCGTGGTCGGGCTGATCGCCGCCGTGGCAATCGCGATTCGCCGTTGGGAGGCCCGTGGCGTTCTAAGCGGGTTCGGCCATCGCCTCGACGCGGCCGGCGTCGACTGCCCCCTTCAGGGCCTCGTAATCCCGTTCGCTCTGGTCGGCGTAGGTCTCGGCGAACTCGACCATCGCGGTGTCGAAGACGTCGCTCTTGCCCAGATAAGCGCCGATCGCTATCCGGTCGCCGCCGCGGGCGTGGGCGTGGGCCAGGGTCATGCCGCAGATCTCCGCGTAGGCGGTGAGGCCCCGCGCGTCCATCGACTCGACCTGGACCGAGCCCTTCCAGTCCCAGAGCTGGCGCACGTAGAAGTCGCGCTGCTCGCCGTCGACCCCCCTTGCCCGCACCCAGCCGAGCATGATGTCGCTTGCCGTCTGCATCAGGCGCTGCCCGTGGACGACGCGCTCGCCCTGGAGGTCGAACTCGCTCGCCGCCGCATAGGGCTCGAGCACCGAGCGCTGCGCCTCCTTGATCTGCAGGAAGAGCGGGTCGCGGCTGTCGCGACCCAGCAGCAGGGCGATCCAGGCC
>DAIRWC010000278.1:0-2232 GCA_036802505.1 Solirubrobacterales bacterium | reverse complement strand
TCGCCAGGCCGGCGCAGGCGAGGATCGCGAAGCCGCCGAGGGCGAGCACGCCCGCGGCGATGCCGATCTCGGAGCGCCGGCGCAGGAAGAGGAAGCCGAGGACGACGCCGCCCAGCGCGCCGACCATCCCCGGCCACTGCATGACTTCGCCGAGCGCGCGCGGTCCGTAGAGGATGAGGTCGACCGGGCCGGTATGACGGCCGAGCGTTTCTACCGTTTCGCGCGTGCCGGTGAACGAGTAGGTCGGGTTGCCGGCGGTTATCCAGTCGTAGATGGTCCATAGGACCGGGGCGGCGAGGGCGAGGCATCCCCAGGTGACCTCCCGCTTGTTGATCTTGCGCTCCCTTTTCAGCATCGGCATCGCCAGGTAGGCGGCGTAGGCGATGGAGAAGAGCCATGCCTCCGGTCGGAGCAAGCCGGCTGGGATGAGCAGGGCGAGGACCGGCCAGCCTGCCCGGGGGCGGCGGGTCTCTATCACGAGAGCTCCCAGGACCAGGGCTATGTAGGGGAGGTCTACGTAGGCGCGTAGGCCGTTGGAGAGGAAGGGGGCTCGGGTGAGGACGAAGAGGGCGGCTACGGCGCCGATCGGGCGGTCGAACCAGAGTGAGCCGAGGCGGTAGACGAGGTATCCGACGAGGCCGAGCGAGACGTAGGCGACGACCATCGTCAGGTCGATCGCGCCGCCGTTCAAAGGTGAAGTGAGGAGGCCGAACAGTTCGGCCAGCGGGTGCGGCGTGGGGGGGAGCGCGGCGCCGCGGTCGGGGTCGAGGCCTTCGCCGAGTTCGCGACCCCAGAGCAGCGCGTAGATCGTGTCGTAGTTGGGGAAGCCGACGGGGAAGACGGCCAGCAGCAGCGCCGCGACGGCGGCGACCCAGGCGGCAGGCGTCAACCATTTGCGGGGCCCCGTCGGCACCGGCGCAACCTACCGGTGTGCGTGTCGCTTTAGTTCCGGATAGCGCGACAAAGGCGACACAGACTGCTCGGCGGGCGTGGATACACTGGCCGCAGTGCCCTCCGCCAGCGACTCGACCTCCCTCTACCGCCGCCATCGCCCTGGCTCCTTCGACGAAGTGGTCGGCCAGCAGCACGTCGTCCGCACCCTGCGCAACGCGGTCGAGCGGGGCAAGGTCCACCACGCCTACCTCTTCGTCGGCTCGCGCGGCACGGGCAAGACCTCGATGGCGAAGATCCTCGCCCGCTCGCTCAACTGCGAGCGCGGCGGCCCTACGGTCACCCCCTGCGGCGAGTGCGAGTCCTGCCTGACGATCGCCGCCGGCACTTCGCTCGACGTGATCGAGATGGACGCGGCCTCGAACCGCTCGGTCGACGACATCCGCGACCTGCGCGAGCGCGTTGCCTACGCCCCGACCGGCGGTCGCTGGAAGGTCTACATCCTCGACGAGGCGCACATGCTGACCAAAGAGGCCTGGAACGCCTTCCTGAAGACGCTCGAGGAGCCGCCGCCGAACACGGTCTTCGTCCTCGCCACGACCGAGTCGCACAAGGTGATGGCGACGATCGCCGACCGCTGCCAGCGCTTCGACTTCCAGCGCCCCTCGCTGGAGCAGATCTCCGAGGTGGTGAACCGGGTCGCGGCGGCAGAGGAGATCCAGGTGGACGAGGGTGCCGTGGCGACGATCGCCCGCTCGGCCTCGGGCAGCTTCCGCGACGCGCTCGGCACGCTCGACCAGCTTGTCGCCTACGGAGGCAGCGAGGTCGGGCTGGATGACGCGCTGCAGCTGCTCGGCGCGGCAGATGCCGAGCTGCTCTTCGGCGCCGTCGACGCGGTGATCGCCGAGGACCCCAAGGCCGTCCTGCTCGGGGTCGAGGAGATGGCCCGCTCTGGCCGCGACCCCTCCCAGTTCGCCCGTGACCTGCTCGCCCACCTGCGCCACCTGCTGGTCACGCAGACCGTAGGCGAGGTGCCCAACACCTTCGTTGTCACCGCGACCGATGAAGGACGTCTCTCCGCTCAAGCTGAAGCAATCGGCGCAGCAACCCTCGTCCGCACCATCGACGAGCTCTCGGCAGCTCTAACCGCCGTCCGCGAGGGCGACGACGCCCGCATGGCAGTAGAGATCGCCCTGCTCAAAGCAGCTCGCCCAGACCTCGATCCCAGCACCGAGGGACTTTTAAGACGCATCGAGAGACTTGAGCAGCAAAGGACGGATGCCCCTCAGCCGCGGGTCCTGTCACGGGGGGAGGGGGGGTTAGCGGACTCACCCGTCCGAA
>DAIRWC010000277.1:0-2316 GCA_036802505.1 Solirubrobacterales bacterium | reverse complement strand
GGGTGAGGTTGGCCTCGGGCAGGGTGCCGCCATCTGCCATCTTCGGCCCGTCGCGGGAGCCTGGGGTAAGTTCGACGTAGGTCTCGCCGAGCAGCGTCTTGGTGCGCAGGATCGCCCGGGTGCCCTTCGGGAGCGGCGCGTACTTGTCGTCGATGTCGATCGTCGCCTCGGCCTGCTGGCCGTCGGGCGACTCTTCGATGTTCTGGACTTTGCCGACCGAGACGCCGGAGATGCGCACGTCGGACTGCTGGGCGAGCTGGGTCGCCTCATTGAAGGGGATCTTGATCTCGTAGGACTTCGCTTTGAACGGCGTCGGCCCGCCGAAGGTGATCCAGAGGAAGAGCAGGATGCCGAAGCACGACAGGGCAAAGCCGGCGATGACGAGGAGCTGCGCGGTGCTGGGGGCTCGCTTGCTCATTATTCAGATTCCGGACCACATGAAATGGTTGGAAGTGATGGGTCTGGGGGGATCGGGGGCAGTTCCTTCGGACCTGGAAGGCGCGCCCCCTGCTGGAACGTCTTCACGTACGGATGCCCGGCGGCGGCGAAGCCGTTCAAAAGGCTCGTGCCATTGCAGGAAATCATGATCATGCCACGGCCGATCGGCCCCCCGGCATCGGTCAGGTTGAAGGTTGCGTTGAGGTCGTGGTTCAGCCAGGGCAGGTAGAAGAGGAAGCTCTGCCTGCTGCCCTTCGGCTTGTAGGCGAGCTCGTTGAGGAGGCTGTTGATCGCGCCCAACGAGGTGCCGAAGTTGCTCACCGACGTGTTGAGATCCGCGGAGCCTT
This sequence comes from Solirubrobacterales bacterium, assembly GCA_036802505.1. Taxonomy (GTDB): domain Bacteria; phylum Actinomycetota; class Thermoleophilia; order Solirubrobacterales; family 70-9; genus VRUE01. The sequence goes on along the minus strand of DAIRWC010000277.1, from coordinate 1,531 downwards.
CGTTGAGGTGGGTCAGCACGGGCCGGACCTGACGGGTGAAGGGGCGGATCTGGTCGCGGATCGGCGCCGTCGTCTGCTTGAAGAGCTGCTCATTGGCCTTGAAGGCGGGAACCAATGCCTGCGCCTGTGGGATCAAGCCGGTGAGGGCCGGTCGGGCCGCGGTCGAGAACCGCTCGGAGCTGGCCAGCGCCGAGCGCAGGGCGGTGAGGGTCGAGGGGAACTCGACCAACGATTCCTGGAGCGCTTGCTGCTGGTTGGCGAAGTTGCCAAGGGCGCCCTTGGAGGCGCTGACGAAGCGTTCGAGCTCGGAGTCGTGGCGGCCGAGTTCGGTCGTCAAGAGGCCGAAGTCGTGGATCACGTGGGACAGCGCAAGGCGGCGCTGGGCGACGGCCCGGTTGAGGTCGGCGATGTAGTGGGAGAAGGGCTGGAGGCGGCGGAAGGCACCCGAGAGCTGGCGACCGCGCCCGCCGATGCCCTGAGCGCCGCCGGCGACGAGCAGCTGCAGATACTGCTGCGTGTCGGTGTCGAGGGTCGAGAGGAGCGCTTCGAACTGGATGCTCGGTTCGGTGCGAGAGAGCGGGAAGCGGTAGCCGCTTTCGACGTGTTCGGGGCCGCTGCCCGGTTCGATCTCGACGGTCATGTCGTTGAGGTTGGTTTTTGGGCGCAGCAGCAGGCTGGCGTTGGGATGGATCAGCTTCATGTACTTGGGCTCGATATCCATGCCGATAACGGCGTGGCCGTCTTCGAGGTCGACTGAGGAGATCTTGCCGACCTGGATGCCGGCGATCACGACGGCCTGTCCCTGGCCGGGGGTGACCGCCTGGGCGTCGCTGAAGTCGGCGCTGAGGTGGGCGAAGTCTTCGCCCACGAGTGGAGCCCATGACGGCAGCGAGGCTTTCTGCTGGGTGAATATCCACAGCGTCATCACGATCGCGAGCAGCGTCAGGACGACGATCGCGATCGAGTCTTTGCCGCGCCCGCGCGACTGCCGGAACAGCGAAGCGCGCAAGTGGCGCAGGCGACTCGCCTTTTTGGGCGCCTGCTCGCTCATGGACTCACCGCCGTAAGGCTAGGTGCGCCGACCTGGCCGAGCTTTCCGTTGACATTGGGGACGGGCTGGGTCGAGCAGCGCACTTCGGGCTTCTTCGGCGGGCGGCCACCGAGTTGAGGCTGCACGCCAATGGGCGGCGCGACCGTGTGCGCCCAGTCCTGTTTGTCGGTGGTCAAGTTACCCGATGGATTTTCCTGTTTCACCAGGACGCTCCCCCCGCCAGGCTGGAGGCGCAGGTAGGGGCCATTGCCATCGAAGTTTTGTCCCCAGCCGGCGAAGTTGGCCAGGTAGTAGAAGAACTCCCGGTAGTTGGGGCCGGTCTGGAAACGGTCTTCGATCGTCTCGTTGCCGGTCGGCACGAAGACTCGGCTGGTGCAGAGACTGATCCGGTTGCTCTGCGGGATCGTGTTCGCTTTGCCCGCCTGGGTCGCGCCCGAGAGCCCCGGGGCCGATTCCTGCAGCAGCCTGGCTTCTCCGCCG
>DAIRWC010000276.1:0-2386 GCA_036802505.1 Solirubrobacterales bacterium | reverse complement strand
AGCCCGGGGAGCGCGCCCGCGAGGTCTACGAGACGGTGCGGGTTGCGCAGGCGGCGGCGCTCGACGCGGTCGCCGCCGGGGTGGGTGGCGAGGCCCTCGACGCTGTTGCCCGCGAGGCGATCGGGGAAGCGGGCTACGGCGAGCGTTTCGGGCACGGCCTCGGCCACGGCGTGGGGCTCGAGGTACACGAGGCGCCGCGCGTCTCGCCGCGCTCGGAGGACGTGCTCTCGGCGGGCGAAGTGGTGACGGTCGAGCCCGGCGTCTACCTGCCTGGCGAGCTCGGTGTGCGGATCGAGGACCTCGTCGTCGTTACCGACGGCGGCTGCCGCAACCTGAGCGCATTGCCCAAAGAACTTCAGCTGGTCGAGTAGGTGCAGCCCTAAGTCCGGGCAGCAGAGAGCCGATGCGCATCGGGTGATCCCCCCCGATGCGCCTGCCAAAGAGTCGCTCGTCGCCGCTCGCGACGAAGCCCGCCGCGAGCGCCTGCTCGACATGGAGCTGAGGCTGCGCCCCTACCGCTTTGCCTGCTTCGCGATCCTCGCTCTGGCGCTGGCCTCTGCCGGCGCGGAAATCGGCTGGTGGTGGGTCGCGCCGCTCCTGGTCGGCCTCGGCGGCTTCGCCGTCGCCGACAGCTTCATGGGCAGCAGCGAGCACCCGGCGCTCTGGGTGGCGACCGCCTGGGGAATCCTGCCGCTGCTGCTCGCCGACGCGGTGGTCGTGACCGGGGGCGCCTCGAGCCCGGTGCTGATGTGGTTCGCCCTGCCGGCCGTCACCCTTGGCGCCCGCTTCTCGACCCGGGGCATCGCGATCGGCACGGTCTACATCCTGGTCCTGCTGCTGGGCAGCACGGTGGGCCTCGACGCCGCGACCGCAGCAGCGCACCGCCAGGAGGTGATCGCGGCCGTCGCCCTGGTGCTCAGCACGGTGATCCTCTCCGGCGCCCTGGTCGAGTCCGATCGCGCCCACCGTCGCCGCTCGACCCTCGACCCGCTCACCGGCCTCTTCAACCGCAACGCCCTGGAGCAGCGCCTCGCCGAGCTGGATGGCCAGCCGACCGGCAAGGGGGGTTCCTCGCACGCGCTTCTGCTCTGCGACCTCGACCACTTCAAGCGGGTCAACGACCAGCTCGGCCACGCTGCCGGCGACGCCGTGCTTCAGGACGTCGCCTACACGATGCGCTCCGTCCTGCGCGTGGGAGACTCGATCTACCGCATCGGCGGCGAGGAGATCCTCGTCGTCCTTCCCGGGGCGACGAAAGCCGATGCCGTCGGAGTCGGCGAGCGACTGCGGCTGGCCGTGCGCGAGCGCCGCCCCGCCGGGGTGGCGATGACGATCAGCATCGGTGTCGCCGTCTCGCGGCCGGGCCCGCTCGACACCGACGAGCTGGTCGGATTGGCCGACGAGGCGCTCTACTCCGCCAAGGCGGCGGGGCGAGACCGGGTCGTGGTCTGCGCCAACTGACGCGGTTGGCGCCGTCTTTCAGCGGCTGAGGTCGACGCCGGACCGCAAGCGCGCCGCGAAGGCGGCGATCAGCTCGACGGTCGCCTCGAGGTCGCCGAGGTCGCAGAGCTCGACCGGCGAGTGCATGTAGCGCAGCGGCACCGAGACCAGGCCCGTGGGGATGCCCGCGCGAGAGATCTGGATCGAGTCGGCGTCGGTGCTGGTGCCGCGACCGCTGGCGCTGATCGTGTGCTCGATGCCGGCCTCCTCCGCGGTTTCGACCAGCAACTCGAAGACCTTCGGGGAGAGGGTCGAGCCGCGACCGATCGCCGGGCCCGAGCCGAGCGGATGGCTGCCGATCTGCTTCTCGTCGACGCCGGGGGCGTCGGTGGCGGGGGTGACGTCGATCGCCACGGCGAGGTTCGGTCGCACCTGGAAGGCCGAGGTCCGCGCGCCGAACAGGCCGATCTCCTCCTGAACCGCGGCGATGGCGGCGAAGCTGCCGCTCAGCGAGTCGCGCTCGTGGCAGCGGCGCAGCGCCTCGAGTGCGACGTAGGCGCCGATCCGGTTGTCCATCGCGCGTGAGGCCAGGCGGTCGCCGGCCAGTCGAACGGGCTCGGCGGCGATCACGACCGGGTCGCCGATGCGGATCAGGGCCGCCGCCTCGTCGCGGTCGACGGCGCCGACGTCGACGTGGAGGCCTTTCAGCTCGACCACCTTCTTGCGCTGGTCGGGATCGAGCAGGTGGATCGGCTTGCGGCCGACCACACCGGGGACCAGCCCGTCGCGACCGCGCACCTCGACCCGCTGGCCGACGAGGATCTGCGGGTCCCAGCCGCCGATCGGGGCGAACCAGAGAAAGCCCTTCTCGTCGATGTGGGTGACGACCAGGCCGATCTCGTCGATATGGCCGACGACGGCCAGCAGCGGCGCCTCCTCGCCGACG
>DAIRWC010000275.1:0-2392 GCA_036802505.1 Solirubrobacterales bacterium | reverse complement strand
GATCTGAATCGAGCAGGTCGGCCTTGTTGAGCACGAGCAGGCGCGGCTTGTCGCCGGCGCCGATCTCCTCCAGCACCGCGTCGACCGCCTCCAGATCGACGATTCGCCGCTCCTCGGGCGCCGCCACATCGACCACCTGCAGGATCAGGTCGGCGAGGACCGTCTCCTCCAGGGTCGCCTTGAAGGCCTCGACCAGTTGATGGGGAAGCTTCTCGATGAAGCCGACCGTGTCGGTGAAGAGGAAATCCCGGCCGGAGAGGGCGACGCTGCGCGTCGTCGGGTCGAGCGTGTGGAAGAGGCGGTCCCCGACGCCGACCTCCTCGCTGCCGGTGAGGGCGTTGAGCAGGGTCGACTTGCCCGCGTTGGTGTAGCCGGCGAGGGCGATCCGGGGCAGCGACGACTGCTCGCGCCGCGCCCGCATCACGCCGCGGTTGCGCTCCAGGCGACCCAGCCGTCGGCGCAGCGCCGCGATCCGGTCGCGGGCGAGGCGGCGGTCGGTCTCGATCTGACTCTCCCCCGGCCCCCTCGTGCCGATCCCGCCGCCGAGGCGCTCGAGGTGGGTCCAGAGGCCGCGCATCCGCGCCAGGTTGTATTCGAGCTGGGCCAGCTCGACCTGGAGCTTGCCCTCGGCGGAGTGGGCGTGGTCGGCGAAGATGTCGAGGATGACGGCGGTGCGGTCGATCACCGGCACGCCAAGCGCGCTCTCCAGGTTGCGCTCTTGCCGGGGGGCAAGCTCGTCGTCGCAGGCCGCCAGGTTCGCGTCGCAGGCGGCGATCTGCTCTTTCACCTCAGCCAGCTTGCCGCGGCCGAGGTAGCGGTCGGGATCGGGTTTGGCGCGCTGCTGGACCGCCTCGCCCGCGGTCGCAACGCCGGCGGTGCGGAGCAGTTCCTTCAGCTCGCCGAGCGGATCGCCGTCCTCGCTGCCGTCGGCGATGCCGATCGCCAGGGCTCGCTGGCGGGCGCGCGGATTGGCGACGCCGGCGCCGTTGGCGGCGTAGTGCGTCTGCTTGTTGCGCCCGTTCCTGGATCGGTCCACTCGGCTTGATTGTAGGCGTCGGGGTAGTGCGGATAGGCTTTGCGGCCGTGAAGGTCTTCGTCACGGGAGGAACCGGCTTCATCGGCGGCACGGTCGTGCGCCAGCTGCGGGAGCGCGACGACGACGTCGTCTGCCTCGTTCGCAATCCGGATAAGGCGGGAAAAGTGACCGCGCTCGGTGCCACGCTCGTCAGCGGCGACCTCGGCGACTCCGACGCGATCCGCAGCGGCATGGAGGGCTGCGACGCCGTCGTCCACGCCGCCGCGATGTACGAGGTCGGCATCCCCGCAAAGCAGCACCCGGCGATGTGGGAGGCGAACGTCGCCGGCACCGAGCGGGTGATGAAAGCCGCGCTGGAGACCAAGATCCCGAAGGTCGTCTACGTCTCGACCTGCGGCGTCTTCGGCAACACCCGCCAGAAGGTCGTCGACGAGACCTACGAGCACCCCGGCAAGGAGTTCACCTCCTACTACGAGGAGACCAAGCTGGAGGCGCACCGGATCGCCAAGCGGATGATCGAGGACGGGTTGCCCGGCGTGATCGTGCAGCCCGGCGGCGTCTACGGCCCTGACGACACCTCTCAGGTGGCCGACCTGCTGGAGGAATTCTTCGCGGGGAAGCTGCCGCTCCTGCCATTTCCCGAGTTCGGCATCTGCATGGCGCACGTCGAGGACATCGCCGACGGCATCCTGCTCGCCCTCGACAAGGGCCGGGTCGGCGAGACCTACGTGCTGAGCGGCCCGGTGACGACGATGCGCGAGGCGGTCGAGACCGTCGCCGCGGTCAGCGGGCGCAAGGCGCCCAAGCGGGCGATGCCAACTGCGCTGATGAAGGCGCTGACGCCGATCGGGCCACTGGTCGGCAAGCTGATGGGACAGCCCCCCAACCTGCGCGAGCTGATCTCCTCGGCCGACGGCGTCACCTTCTGGGCCAGCCACGAGAAGGCCTCCAGCGAGCTCGGCTACGCGCCGCGTGGCATGGAGGAGGGCTGGCGGCAGACGCTCGAGGCGGATGAGCGGTTCCCTGATCCTGTGGCTTGAGGAGAGTCAGGGGAGGCCTCGCCGGAGCAACAGCTTGGAGGCTCCGGCGAGGCCTCCCCTGACTTCCATAGGCTGACTGGATGCGCGTAATCGACGTCATGCACCTCGGGCGACCGCACGTGATTGGGTGCTGGGAAGTTGACGGAGTGCTGGTCGATCCCGGGCCGGAGTCGTCGCTGCCGACCCTGCTGGAGGCACTCGGTGACGAGCGACCTCGTGCCCTGCTGCTGACCCATATCCACCTCGACCACGCCGCTGCTACCGGCGCGCTCGTGCGCCGCTGGCCGGACCTCGAGGTCTACGTCCACGAGCGGGG
>DAIRWC010000274.1:0-2430 GCA_036802505.1 Solirubrobacterales bacterium | reverse complement strand
AACTTGAGTTGGGCCCGGCGGCGGCGCTTGCGGTGCTTGCCGAGCCCGGCCGCCTCCTCGATCAGCAGCCGCCGCTCGCGCGGTTTGGAGTGGACGATCGTCTCCACCCGGCCCTGGCTGATCACCGAGTGCATCTCGCGGCCGAGGTTGGTGTCGGAGAGGATCTCGACCACGTCGACGAGCCGGCAGCGGGCGCCGTTGAGCCGGTAGACGCCGTCGCCGGAACGGTCGAGCGTGCGCTGGATCGCGATCTCGGAGAGTTCGGTCGCGGCGCGGCCTTCGGAGTTGTCGATCACGACCTCGACCTCGGCGGCGCTGCGCCGGCCGACGCCCTCTCCCCCTGCCGAGATCACGTCCTGCATCGAGGCGCCGCGAATCGCACCGGGGCTCTGCTCGCCGAGCGCCCAGAGCACCGCGTCGGTGATGTTCGACTTGCCGGAGCCGTTCGGTCCGACGATCACGCTCACGCCCGGAGAAAACTCCAGCTTGGTGCGCGCGGGGAACGACTTGAACCCCTTCATCTCGATCGATCTCAGATACATCTCTCGTCCTCGGTCCGGAAGGCTGGCGTTTGCGTCGGACGCTTCCTACCCCTGAAGGTGCTTCAAAGCCTCTTCGGCCGCAACCTTCTCCGCCGCCTTCTTGCTCCGTCCGGCGCCGGTCCCGACGCTCTTGCCGTCGACGGTCGCCTCGACTTCGAAGGTCCGCTGGTGCGCCGGGCCCGATTCGCCAATCACGGCATAGGTTACGCCTGCCCGCCGCCGTGCGAGCAGCTCCTGCAGCGCCGACTTCGCATCTACCGGAGCTTCTACCGCCTGTTCGATCTGGGCCTCGAAGGCAGCGCCGACAGCAGCGGCGACGCGATCGAAGCCGAAGGCGACGAAGCAGGCGCCGATCAGCGCCTCGGTCACCTCCGGCAGCGGCCGCGAGCCCGCCAGCAAGACCCTCGCCGGGATCGCCTCCTCGACGTCGGGCTCGGCCCCCTCCAGCATCGCCGGCACACCCAGTTCGCGCCCCACCTCGGCGCAGGCGACGCCGCTGACCGTCTGGTTGTGGATCTTGGTCAGGCCGCCGGCGTCCACCTCGGGGAATTGCCGATGGATGCCGGCGGCGACGGCGAGGGCAAGCACGCTGTCGCCGAGGTAGGCGAGCCGCTCATAGGACCGCGGCGACTCCTCGGTCCAGGAGGAGTGTGTAAGGGCGCAGCGCCGCAGGTCGTCGGGGAGGTCCGCGACGAGCTCGGCGAGCGCCTCGGCGCTCACGCCGGAGCGTGCTCCACGACGAAAGAGACGGCGTCGCCGACGGTCTCGATCCGCGCCGCCTGCTCCTCGGAGACGGAGATCCCGTAGCGGTCCTCGAGCTCCATCACCAGCTCGTAGAGGTCGAGCGAGTCGGCGCCGAGATCCTTGAGACGGGTTCCCTCGGCGATCTTCGCCGGGTCGATCTCGAGCTCCTCGGCGAGGTGATCGCGCGCCAGATTGAAAACCTCATCTCGTTGCATGCGAGCTTCCTATCACGCGCCCGCGTCGGCCGCGAGAGCGCCCCTGCCGGCGCCACCCTGCTCGAGCAGCGCCGCGGTGCGCTCGATCGCGCCAACCTCGACGCAGCGCGCGGCCAAGCGCACGGCGTTGGCTATCCCCTCGGCACCGGCGCTGCCGTGCCCGACCACGGCGATGCCGCGCAGTCCGAGCAGGATCGCGCCGCCGGTCGTGTCGGGGTGCAGCTCGCGGCGCAGGCCGCCGAGCGCGGGGCGCATCAGCAACCCGCCGAGGGCGGCGAGCGGGTTGGCCCGCGCCGCGTCGCGAATCGCGCCGGTCACCGTACGCGCGGTTCCCTCCATCAGCTTCAGCGAGACGTTGCCGGTGAAGCCATCGGTGACGACCACATCGGCTACCCCGGCCGGCAGGTCGCGTCCCTCGACGCTGCCGACGAAGTCGATCCCCGGCGCCTCGGTCAACAGGGCGCGCGCGGCGACCACCTCCTCGCGCCCCTTGCCGGCCTCCTCGCCGACGGAGAGCAGGCCGACGCGGGGACGAGCGGCGCCAAGCACCGCCTCGCTGAAAGCGGCGCCGAGGAAGGCGAACTGGACCAGGTGCTGGGCGCGCACCTCGACGTTGGCGCCGACGTCGAGGAAGAGCACCGGTTTGCCAGGGACCGGCAGCTGCACTGCCAACGCCGGTCGCTGCACGCCGCGCAGGCGGCGCAGACCGAAGGTCGCCGCCGCCATCGTCGCCCCGGTCGAGCCGTGGCTGACCATCGCGTCCGCGTCGCCGTCGGCTACTTCGCGCGCCGCCCGGACTACCGAGGCCTCCTTCTTCGCCCGCACGGCGGGAACGGGGTCCTCCACGTTGCCGATCCACTCCGTGGTCGGGATGACCTCCACCCCATCGACTCGCTCGAGCCCAAGCTCGTCGGGCGCCCCGAAAACGC
>DAIRWC010000273.1:0-2450 GCA_036802505.1 Solirubrobacterales bacterium | reverse complement strand
CGGCCACCACTGCGCCCAGCCCCTCATGGACCGCCTCGGTGTGGCAGCAACCGCCCGCGCCAGCTTCGGCGTCTACACGACCCGCGAGGAGATCGACCGCCTCGTCGAGGGCCTCCACGACGCACGGAAGGTCTTTGGTCTCTGATGGACGAGCTCTATCGCGACCAGATCCTCGAGCACTACAAGCGGCCGCACAACTTCGGCCGGATCGAGGATCCCGACCTCGAGTTCGAGGACACCAACCCCTTCTGCGGCGACGAGCAGCATGTGACCGTCCGCCTCGACGACGAGGGTCGGGTGGCGGAGATCGCCTTCGAGGGCCAGGGTTGCGCGATCTCCACCGCGGCGACCTCGCTGCTCACCGACGAGCTGGTCGGCAAATCGCGCGAGGAGCTGCTTCACCTGCCCAAGGAGTTTGTCCTCGACCTGCTCGGGATCGAAATCTCGGCGACGCGGATGAAGTGCGCGATGCTCGGGCTCAAGGTGGTCAAGAGCGCCGGCCTCGGCCAGCCCGCCGATTGGGAGGACGAGGGCGAAACCGGCGACCCCACCGAAGCGACCTCCGACCTCAGTCCCTAGACCTCCCCGGCCACCACGTGCGCTCGCCGAGCAGGTAGGCGATCGAGGGGATCAGCAGTGCCCTGACGACGAAGGTGTCGAGCAGGACGCCGATCGCGACCGTGGCGCCGATCTGGACGAGCTGCTCGAGCGGCAACAGGGTCAGCGTCGCGAAGGTCCCGGCGAGAATCACTCCGGCCCCGGTGACGACGCCGCCGGTGTGCTCCAAGGCGGCGAGTATCCCCTCGCGGGCGCCCCGCGTCGCCGCCTCCTCGCGCGCCCGGGTCATCAGGAAGATGTTGTAGTCGACCCCGAGCGCGACGAGGAAGATGAACGAGATCAGGACCAGGTCGAAGGCGGTTCCGCTCGTCCCAAAGAGCTCGGTGAGCGCGAAGGTGAGCAGGCCCAGCGTGGCCGCGAACGAGGCGACCACGGTGGCGATCAGGAAGGCGGGCGCGACGAGGGCGCGCAGCACGACGATGAGGATCAGCCCGACGACCAGGAGGACCAAGGGAACGATCAGCCTGGTGTCGCGAGCGTTGGTCTGCTCGACGTCGTAGTTCTCGGCCGGGATCCCGCCGACGAGGGCGCTCGGAGCAACCTCTTTCAGCTCTTCGCGGATGCCCTTCACGGCGTCGGCCGCAGCGCCGGAGTAGGGGTCCCCGCGCAGGACGATCGTCAGGACCGCCTCCTTCGAGCCCGGAGAGGGCGGCACGGGCAGCGTCAGCTTGACCGCGTCGAGCCGCTTCAGGCCCCTCAGCGCCGGCTCGACTTCCGCGGCGTCGACCACGGCGGTCAGCGGCGAACCGAGGCCCGGCGGGAAGTGTTCGTCGAGGACTTCGGTCCCGCGACTGGATTCGGTCGGGCCGATCTCACCCTGGCCGAAGCCGATCGTCCCATGGTCGACGAGATTGCCGAGCGAGAGCAGCGCAAGCGCAGCGAGCACCGTGACGACGATCGTCCGCGGACGGCGACGGACCAGGTCCGTCACGCGCCGCCAGCGGCTATTGCGGACCGCGGTCGAGGTTTGATCCGGATAGCGCTCCAAACCTCGACCGCCGCGAGTGGAAGGCGCGAGCCAGAAGGCCCGCTCGCCAAGCAGGGCGAGCAGCGCGGGCAGCAGGGTGAGCGAGGCGACGAGCATCGTGGCGACGCCGATCGCAAGGACCGGTCCCAACCAGTGGGTCGACTCCAGTTCGGCCACCAGGAGGACGAGCATCGCCGCGATCACCGTTCCCGCCGAGGCGACGATCGCCGGAACGCTCTCGGCGACGGCCAGCGGCAGCGCGGCAGCCGGTCCCTTCCCCTTGCCCAGCTCCTCCCGGTAGCGGTGAACCAGCAGCAGCGAGTAGTCCGTGCCGGCGCCGAAGATCAGCACGAGCAGCAGCAGCGTGCCCTCGACGTTGACGACGATCAGGCCCGCCTCGATCAGCAGGTAGACGATCCCGCTCGCGACGAGGTAGGCGCTGCCGACGGCCAGCAGGGGAAGCGGCGCGAGGATCGGCGCCCGGTAGACGAGCAGGAGCAGCAGCAGGACCAGGCCGAGGGTGGCGAAGAGCAGCGTCTTGCCGGCGTCTTCGGCGACGTGCTCGAGGTCGGCGGCGATGCCCCCCGGCCCGGTGACATATGAGTGCAACCCAGGCGGGCGGTGCGCGTCGAGGTAGCGGCGGATCTTTGCGACGCCGGCGACGACCGCGCCACGGTCTTCGGAGTCGATTGCCAGCGCCACCAGCGCTGCTTCCCGGTCACGGGAGATCGGCCCTACCCCGTGCGCGATCCTCGCGACGCTCCCCAGAGGGCTGTCGGTGTCGCCCGAGTAGGGAGCGAAGACCGGCGTGGCGCCGGTGATGCCGAGTCGCCCCAGGACGCGAATGGGAAACGTAACTTCTTCC
>DAIRWC010000272.1:0-2464 GCA_036802505.1 Solirubrobacterales bacterium | reverse complement strand
TGGAGGACTCGATCTTCGTCTCCAAGTTCGCCAGCGAGCTGACCGTCGTCAACCGCCGCGACGAGTTCCGCGCCTCCAGCATCATGCGCGAGCGCGCCGCCGAGCGGCCCAACATCGAGTTCAAGACCCCCTTCGTCCCAGAGGAGTTCGTCGGCGGCGACGCGGGCAACCTCGACCACGTGCGGCTGCGCAACGCCGAGACGGGGGAGACCGAGGACTTCGGCACCGAAGGGGCCTTTGTCGCGATCGGCCACATCCCGAAATCGGAGGTCGTCGCGGACCAGATCGAGACCGACGAGGACGGCTACATCCGCACCGAGCCGGGCTCGACCAAAACCAACCTGGCCGGCGTCTTCGCCGTCGGCGACGTCGTCGACCACACCTACCGCCAGGCGGTCACCGCCGCCGGCACCGGCTGCATGGGCGCCCTAGACGCCGAGTGGTACCTCCGCGACACTCCGCCAAGTCCCGAGGCCCACTGGGCTCCCGGCGGCGAGCCGTCGGAGATAGCTCCGACGCCTTAGGTCAGTCCAGCAGGTTCTGGACGACGAAGGTCTTGCTGCCGCGCGGCGTCTGTACCTTGACTGCCTTGCCGGGCTTTGCATCCATCAGCGCCTGGCCGATCGGGGACTCGGCTGAGAGGCGGCCGGCGGCGAGGTCGGCTTCGGTCGAGCCGACCAGGGTCCAGGTGTTGACGGCGCCTTTCTCCTCGTCGAGAACCTCTGCGGTACGACCGAAGCTGAAGCAGTCCGCCCCGCCGTCGATTTCGACCACGACGGCGGTGCGCAGCCGCTCGCGCAGCCGCTTGATCTTGGTCTCGAGGTGCGCCTGGTCTTCCTTGGCGATGTGGTACTCGGCGTTCTCCTTGAGGTCGCCTTCCTCGCGCGCGACCTTGATCCGGGCCGCCATCGCGGTCCGCCCAGGGCCTTCCAGCTGCTCGATTTCCTCGCGCAGGGCGACGATCCCCTCCTCGGTGATCGGCTCCCCGCCTCCATTGGCGCCGCTCATCGTCGGCACCATTGCAGATGGGGCACCACGGCCGCGATCAAGACCGGAGGTCGCTCTGGGTCAGAGGTTGGCGAGCAGCACGCTGATGACTGCCGCTACCACCGCGATTGCCGCCGACCAGGCGATCCGGGTCATCGTCTGGTGCAGCCCGAGTATCGCGGCATGTATCTGGCTCATGCCCTCATGTACTCGGCCAAATTCTTCTCGCACCCTGCCGAATTCTTCCTCGGTCTTGACGTAGTGCTCGCTCGATCGCGCGTGAAGCCGCGCTTCGGCTCCCGCGATCTCGTTCCGAAGTTCCTTGCCCTGCTCTTTGATCTCGCCGCGCAGCTCTTTGACCTCCGACCGCAGGCTGCTCGCCGTAGTTCGTACCTCCATGCGGGTGTCGGCGATCTGCCCTTCGACCTGGTCGAAGCGTTCGTCCATCCGGTGGGATAGATCGTCGAGACGGTCGTCTGTCCAGCTCTGCCTCATTGCCTCCATGTCTCCATGCTAGGGAGCGAAGTGTGACGTGTGGCGCGCAGATTGTAACTCTTTGTCACAGTAGACGGATGTCTGAGTTTGCGAGACCCGATCGGGCCATGCTTTAAGGTCGGATTCGGATGCCGACCTGCTCGCACCTCGACTCGATCGCGTACTTCGACCCACCCGAGGAGATCGCCGGCTGCGAGGAGTGCCTGAAGCTGGGGATGAGCTGGGTGCATCTGCGGATGTGCCAGGAGTGCGGCCACGTCGGCTGCTGCGACAACTCCGAAGGCAAGCACGCCACGGCCCATTTCCACGAGAGCGGCCACCCGTTGATCCGCTCGGCCGAGCCGGGCGAGGATTGGAGCTGGTGCTACGTCGACGAGGCGATGCTCCGCCTCAGCGCCGGCTGATCACGCCCGTGGCGTGACGATCGGGAAGCCGGGGTCCGGTTCGTCGAGCAGGCCCAGCAGCTCACCGATCTTCTCGCCTTCTCCCTCGAACCGCAGGCGGTCGCTCTCGATGAGCTCGCCGACGTCGGCGGCTTTGAGCAGCAGTCGATCGAGTGCCCCGCGGTCGACCAGCAGGGCCGCGTCGGCGGGGGGCTCGTGGCGGCCCGGGCGGTGGCGGAGGACGCCGTTGCGGACGGTCAGCGCGTGCTCCTCGCCGGGTTCGGCGATCACCCAGTCGATCCGTAGGTGGGAATCCCAGGCCCGCGGTCCGTTTAGCCGGATCGCCATCGCATCGAGCAGCTGTGCGACGGAGAGGTTGGCGACGACGTCGGGTGGGGCGGGGGAGGTCGGCGTGCCGCCGGTGCCCTCGCGCAGCTCCTTGGCGCCGACCAGGAAGAAGTTGCGCCAGGTCGCGTTCTCGGCGCCGTGGCCGAGTCGCTCCAGCGCGTCTGCCTGCAGCTCTCGCGCCGCCTCGTTCCCCGGCTCGGCGAAGACGCCGTGGTTGACGACCTCGGCGACCCAGCGGTAGTCGCCCCGCT
>DAIRWC010000271.1:0-2465 GCA_036802505.1 Solirubrobacterales bacterium | reverse complement strand
AGCCGTATCCGCGAGGAGCTCGAGATCCCCGATGTCGGCGGCTCGCTGGAGGCGTTGGCGGACGAGCTCACCGTCGAGGAATCCGGCGACGGCGAGTACCTCGTCATTCGCTTTGCCGCTGCTCCTTGATCTGCTCGCGGATCCGAGCTAGGGCGCGGCGCAGAATACGCGAGACGTGCATCTGCGAGTGACCGATCTGCTCGGCGATCTGCGACTGGGTCATGTCCTCGGCGAAGCGCAGGCGCAGCACCAGGCGCTCGCGCTCGTCCAGGTGAGGCAGCGCCGCGTCGAGGGCGATCCGACCCTCGACCAGCTCGAAGCCCGCGTCCTCCTCGCCGATCCACTCGGTCGGCGCCGATTCCTCGGAGTCCTCGGAGCCCGCCGGCCGGTCGAGTGAGAGCGGCCGGCGGTTGTGATTTGCCTCCATCACTTCGAGCACGTCGGTCTGCTCCACGTCCAGCCGCGCGGCGATCTCGCCGACCGTGGGCGAGCGCTGCAGCCGCTTGGTCAGCTCGGTGATCGCTTTGTCGACTTCCGCCATGCGGTCATGGAGGCCGCGCGGCACCCGCACGGTCCAGACCCGATCGCGGAAATGGCGTTTGAGCTCGCCGAGGATGGTCGGCGAGGCGAAGGCGGTGAAGGGGATGCCGCGCTCGGGGTCGAAGCGATCGACGGCGTTGAGCAAGCCGAGGTTGGCCACCTGAAGGAGGTCGTCGAAGGACTCGCTTGCTCCCCGGTAGCGCAGCGCCAGCCGCTTGGCGAACGGCATGTTTCTCCGCACCAGCTCCTCGCGGATGGCGGGATCGCGGCTCTCCGCAAAGCGCCGCCACAGCTCATCGTCTTTTTGCAGCTTCGATTCCATAGCTCAACAGCCGGGCCGGTTCCCGAACCGATGCCGCCCTCGAGCCCTCGACGCGGACCGTGCAGCCACTCCGAGGACAAGCTACCAAGCAGCTAGGCTCCCCAAGGACTTCCAATCGAAAACAAGGAGCTTCAAAGATGGCTTTCTCGGTTCCCGATCTTCCCTACGACTACGCCGCCCTCGAGCCGCACATCGACGAGGCGACGATGCGGGTCCATCACGACAAGCACCACCAGGCCTACGTCGACAAAGCGAATGGCGCACTGGAGGGGACCGAGTGGGCCGACCGCGAGGTCGAGGACGTGCTGCGCAACCTCAGCAGCCTGCCTGGGGACAAGCAGGGCCCCGTCCGCAACAACGCCGGCGGCCACTTCAACCACTCGCTCTTCTGGCAGATGCTCAGCCCGGACGGCGGCGGCGCGCCGAGCGGCGATCTGGCCGCGGCGATCGACGAGACCTTCGGCTCGTTCGACTCCTTCAAGGACGAGTTCAAAAAAGCCGGCATCGCCCGTTTCGGCTCGGGTTGGGCCTGGCTGGTCAAGGACAGCTCCGGGCTCGCCGTCGTCTCGACCCCGAACCAGGACTCGCCGGTTGCCGACGGCAGCATTCCGCTGCTCGGCTGCGACGTCTGGGAGCACGCCTACTACCTCAAATACCAGAACAAACGCCCCGACTACATCGACGCCTTCTGGAACGTCGTGAATTGGGATTACGTGGCGGAGAAGTTCGCCGAGTAGCTCGCGCTAGGCAGCAACTGCGGGTCGGGCCGCCTCTGGAAGAGGGCGCGGCTCGGCCCCCTCTTTCGGCGGCACCTGGCTCATCGCGTGCTCGGCCAGGGCGGTGATCGTCAGGCTTGGGTTGACGCCGACGTTGGCGGGGATCGCCGCGCCGTCGCAGACCATCAGGTTCTCGTATCCGAAGACGCGTTGGCGCGAGTCGACGACGCCGTCCTCGGGGCCGTGACCGATCACCGCGCCACCGAGGATGTGGGCGGTGGTCGGGATGTTGAACGCCGCCTCCGTGACCGAGCTCGTCGCGACCCCGCCGGTGCGCTTGGCGAGCCATTCAGCCGCCTGGTTGGCGGCCGGGATGAAGGTCGGGTTGGGCTTCTCGGGGTCCTGTTCGGTCTGCAGCCGCACTTCGCCGTTGCGCTTCAGCTTCGGCCGCAGGGCGATCGCGTTGTCGAGCGTCTGCATCACCAAGAGGATGATCGTGCGGTGCGAGCTGCCCTTCGGCCAGATGATCTTGGCGAAGTCGCGCGGGTGGCGGAGGATCTGGCCGAGCAGCTTCAGCGGTCGCGTGACCCGGGTGCCGTCGCCGACCAGCAGCGTGTTGAGCAGGCTCATCGAGTCGCCCGCCTCGCCGTAGGTGACGGTCTCGATGTGGGTGTGGGGATCGGGGTAGATGCTCGAGGTGATCGCGACCCGTTTGGTCAGGTCGTCGGGATAGTCCTTCGGCACCCTGACCCCGAGGATGCTCTCGCTGTTGGTGCGGACCAGCTCGCCCAGGCGCGGGGAGATGCGCGGCAGGGAGCCGCCGAGCCGGCAGCGCTGCAGCAGCTTGTTGGTGCCGAGCGGGCCGGCGGCGACGATCACGCCGCGCG
>DAIRWC010000270.1:0-2519 GCA_036802505.1 Solirubrobacterales bacterium | reverse complement strand
TCGAGTAGAGGACGGGGATCTGTTCCTGCGATCCGACCGCGCCGCCGAAGGGCAGTGCATAGAGGCTCTTGGTGGGAATCGCGTGGTAGGTCTCGTGGCCCGCGTCGGTAATCGTGAACGCGTCGGCGAGCGTCTGCGGGTCTTCGCTCTTGTTCTGGACTTCGACGAAGACCCCGAAGTAGCTGTGGCCCTCCGGCAGTTCGGGCTGGCCGACCAGGTAGGCCGAGTCCTCGTTGTCGTTGGGGTTGAGGAAGCGCGAGAAGACGACGTTGTACTGGAGCTCGCCCAGCTTCACCGGCTCACCCTCCGCGACGTCCTTGGAGTCGCTCGAGTAGCCGCAGGCCGAAAGCGCGAAGGCGGTCACGGCGAGCGCGAGGACAGCGAACAACGACAACATGGTTCTACGGTTGGGGAGCATCGGCGGCGAGAGTCTATTAAGCCGCTCTAAGGGATGCCGGTCGCATGAGGGTTGCCACCTGCAACGCTCACCGGAGCGGGCGCGGCCTCGCCGCTCTCGAGTTGGTCGCGGAGTCGCCGCAGCGCCGTGCGCCAGCCGCGCTCGGCGGAGGCCGAGTTGGCGGCCAGAACCTCCAGAGCCCGGTCGAGCGGGTTCGAGGGCTCGGTCCAGAAGGAGACCCGGACCCTGGTCAGCGACCCGGTGCCCTCGGTCAGCTCCCAGACCGTGGTCGTGGGGATCCGGTTGGCACGGCCGCCGCGGCCGTGCTCGGTCAGCTTGTGCGGCTGCTCCAACTCGACGATCGCCGTGTCCATCCAGACCTTTCGCAGCGGTGAGGCGACGCAGAACCGCGCCCCGGCGCCGATTCCGCTCGACTCGATCCGGGTCAGGTGGAAGCCACCGAGGAAGTGGTCGGTGAAAGAAGGGCGGCGCGCCAGGTCGGCAATGGTCTCGAAGACGCGCTCGCGCGGAACGTCGATCTCGATCTCTGCGCTGACGGGGCCCATCGGCGGGGATTCTATGGGAAGGGCCGACCCCGTTTAGGCCTCTTCCCATCGGGGTATCTCCGCGCCAGCGAGTCGTGTCTGTGGGAAATTGCGGATGCGCATATTTGGTAACCGGCTAGGATCGCTGCGAGGCGAACCGGAAGGAGCCGTCATCTCCACCAGTCTCAGCACCACCGCAGCTTCCGATAGCTATGCGAGCGGGACGTTTCCGGGTCCCGGAACCTATTTCTGCGTCGAGTGCGGCCTGCAGCTGGCCCTTCACGAGGACGATCGACTTCCCGACTGCCCGCGCTGTGGGACGGCGAGCTTCAGGCTCGACTCGATCTTCGAGTCGATGCAGGAGCATGGCGAGACCACAGCGGAATTCGAGGCCGCGACCGAGACGGCCACATCGAACTGGCTGGAGGCGCTGCGGGGGGATCTCGCCCCGGGGAGCCGCCACCTGATCTGCCGCGACGAGGGGGGCGAGGTTCTCGACTTCGAGATCGAGCCCGGCTGGACGAGGATCGGGCGCAGCGTCGCCGCCGACATTCGCCTCGACGACCCCAGCGTCTCCCGCCGCCACGCCCTGGTCGTCTCCGAACCGGGCGAGTCGCTGCGAGTCCTCGACGACCGCAGCCTCAACGGCGTCTTCGTCAACGCCGAACTGGTCGAGTGGGGCAAGCTGGGCGACGGCGACGAGCTGGCGATCGGCCGCTACCGCCTCTTCGCGCTCGAAGGCTGAACCGGGCAATCCACGCAAATTCCGGCCTACGGCGCCCGTAGAGTGGGCGTTGTGGACCCCCCTCAAGACCCATCGGTCGCCGCCGAGCAGGCTCGCCAACGCCTGCACGAAGAGATAGAGCGCGTCCGCGCGGGCGTCGAGGAGATGCTCTCCGAGCAGGGGAGCGACGACGCCGATCTCCAGCGCGAGCTGGACGCCCTGCGCGAGGACACCAGGCTCTACGTCAAGCAGCGACTCCGCAAGAGCGAGAAGCGCACCGACAAGCGCCTCAACAAGCTGGAGCGCCGCATCGACCAGGTGGAGCAGGACCGCAAGCTCGCCGAGTGGCGCATCCACACCAACACCGAGCAGATGCTCGACGGCCTCCTCAAAGAGGTCCGAGCCATAGCCGACCTCCTCACTCGAACTCGCTAACTACACAGGCAAGGAGTGGGGCTTCCCCCTGCTGGAACCCGCCGCTCGGCCCCGGCGACAGGACCCTCGCTTTGCTGGCTCACAAGTTCCATCAGGGGGAAGCCCCACTCCTCACCCGCTGAGGGTTTCGCGTGGAGGGACGAGTGCCCCTCCGCAGGAACTTGTGAGCCAGCTAAGCGCAAGCGCCCTCGCAGAGTGCGGGCGGCGGGTTCCGGCGGAGGGGCGCTCGTCCCTCCGCTGCAGGAGGCTTACTCGGTAGAGATGCTGGGGTCTGCTTGGACCTTGTGCGGGACGATCATCAGGAAGTTGCTTGTAGCGTCGGCGGCCATGGCGGTCATCCGCTCGGCCTCCTCGTCCTGACCGGTCGCCCGCAGCTCGTCGCCGTAGTGGCTGAGCAGATCGTCGATGTCGAGCGTGA
>DAIRWC010000269.1:1782-2541 GCA_036802505.1 Solirubrobacterales bacterium | reverse complement strand
CGGTCGGCTTGGCGACGAACTCGTCGTATACCGGCTCCTCGACGTAGATCCGCTCGACCGAGAGGCAGACCTGGCCCGAGTTGAACATCCCGCCCCAGGTTGCGGCGTTGGCGGCGCGGTCGACGTCTGCGTCGGAGAGGACGATCATCGGGTCCTTGCCGCCGAGCTCGAGGCTGACCGGGGTCAGCGTCTCGGCGGCGCGCGCCATCACCTTGCGGCCGGTGCGGTCCGAGCCGGTGAACTGGATGAAGTCGACGTTGTCGACCAGGGCGCCGCCCGTCTCGCCGGTGCCGTGCACGCAGTCGAGCACGTCGGGGCCGCCGATCTCCCGCTTCCAGGCCTCGACGATCTCGGCCAGGCCCAGCGGCGTGAACTCCGAGGGCTTGACGACCACCGCCGCGCCGGCCTGCAGGGCCGGAATCGCGTCGCCGAGCGCCAGCGCCAGGGGGAAGTTCCAGGGGCTGATCACGCCGACCACCGGGTAGGGCCGGTACTGCACCATCAGCTTTTTCGAAGCCGCCAGGGCGGAGTGCGGACGGACCGTTTCGTCGCCGATGAACTTGTCGGCCTTGCTCCCGTAGAAGTTGATCAGGTCGGTGAGGTAGACCGTCTCCGCCGTGGTGTCGCCGCGGACCTTGCCGGTCTCCGCCTGCATCGTGTCGAGGACGCGCTCGTGGTTGTCGAAGAGCCAGTCGCGCAGCTCGTCGAGCCAGCGGTAACGGCCGTCGACGCCCAGCGCCTCCCACTCGGCCTGGTTGC
>DAIRWC010000269.1:0-1772 GCA_036802505.1 Solirubrobacterales bacterium | reverse complement strand
CCCCGCACCCGTGCGACGGTTGCGGCGACGCTCTCGGCGGAGTCGACGGCGACGCTGCCGATCGTCGCTCCGTTGGCGGGGTTGAGGACCTCGATCCGCTCGCCGGCGGGGTCGGGGGCGCTGGCGCCGTTTACTGCCTCGTCGACCTTTGGTGCCGTTCCGCTCTCCACCTGACCGCTCCCTTTCAGAGTTGGCTGGTCAGCCAACCTTAGCGCGGGACGAGCCGGTAGACCGGCCCGTGGAGCGAGCAGACATAGACCCGGTGGCGATCGTCTTCGCCGAAGGAGCTGGGTTCGGCGACGCTGAGGCCGAGCTTGTGGTCGTGGCCCGCTCCGCCCAGGTGGGGGACGAGACTGCGCAGCTGCCCCTCGCAGAGATCAGCGTAGATATAACGCTTGTAGAGCGAGGTCAGGCGCGGATCGCCAACCACGTAGCCGCCGACGATCGCGCAGCTTCCGTCGCGGGCGTGGGAGTAGGCGAAGATCGGTTTGACCGTCCCGCCCGGATCGGGCGTGCCGCTGTTTTCGTCTTCGTAGGGGGCGAAGCCCTCGAAAGCGTCCCAGCCGAAGTTGGCGCCCTGCGCCGCCGCGAGCGTGGTGTAGTCGACCTCCTCGAAGCGGTTCTGGCCGACGTCGCCGATCGCGATCCGCGGCTGCGCCGGATCGGTCACCCGGTCGAAGGAGAAGCGGAAGGGGTTGCGCAGGCCGATGCTGTAGATCTGCGGCTTGGCATTGGCGCGCCGCGGGTCGATCCGCAGCAGCTTGCCGAGCTGCTTATGCGGGTTTTGGGCGTTGTTGGGCGGATCGCCGCCGGAGCCGCCGTCGCCCGTGCCGAAATAGAGCCAATTGCCGTCGAACTGGAGCTGGCCGCCGTTGTGATTGGCGTTGACCGGGTGGGGTATCCGTACCACTGCGCGACGGGAGCCCCGCGCGGCTCGCGTCGCGCTCTCGCGTTTGAATTCGTCGATCCTGATGTTGCCCTTGGGATCGGTGTCGTAGACGTAGAAGCGACCGCTGCTGCGGTAGTCGGGCGGGAAAGCGATCGAGAGCAGGCCGCGCTCGCCGCCGGAGGAGATCAGGTCGTGGATGTCGAGAAAGGGCCGAGCCAGCTCGTGCCCGCTGTGCAGCACTCGCACCGTCCCTCCCTGTTCGACCACGAAGAGAAGCTTCGGGAAGCCCGGTGCGCCGGTGACGTAGACCGGGCTTTCGAAGCTGCCAATCTGCTTCAGGCCGA
The DNA here is from genome assembly GCA_036802505.1 of Solirubrobacterales bacterium. Lineage (GTDB taxonomy): Bacteria > Actinomycetota > Thermoleophilia > Solirubrobacterales > 70-9 > VRUE01. Next base: position 539 of record DAIRWC010000269.1, on the reverse strand, counting down.
CGCCCGGGGTCGCCAGCCGGTCGGGGGCCTGGGCCGAACCACACGCCGGCAGCGCGAGCGCCAGGAACAGCGCGAGAGCGCTACTTACCGCCGTGCGTCTCCCCTTCGATTTCAACGACTTCACCATTGTCCCTTACTTCCGTTTCCGGTGGGACTGCGGTGATTTCGGTGGCGAAGGAGCCCCCCGCCTGGGTACCGGGCGCGGTTTCGGCCTTTGCCGTGCCGCCGAGGCCGGCGCCGACTTCGTAGAAGAGGTCGTATTTCCCGCTTTTGACCGCGTTCAGCTTCCACACCGCTTCGGTCGTCTTGCCCGGTTTCAGCGGTCCGAAAGAGAAGGTCTTGGCGTTCGAGGTTTCGGCCCCGGCCGTTTCCGCCGAGCCGTTCGCCTTCGGGTAGCGCGCCGAGAGCACCCAGACCGGGCGGTCGGGCTGAGCGAGGCCGGGCGCCGGGTCGCGGTAGCCGAAGGGCAGCCTCGAGTCGCGCCCCTCCTTGCCGCCGACCGAGATCTTCGCCCGGATCGTGCCCGTCACCACCGCCGC
>DAIRWC010000268.1:371-2542 GCA_036802505.1 Solirubrobacterales bacterium | reverse complement strand
GGGTGACGACGTTGGCATCGATGATCGTCGCGATGCCGCGGCGGTAGCCGGCGGCGATCGCGGCCGCCATCGGGCGCCCGGCGCGCACCTCCTCCTTGATCCGCTCGAAGATGACGATGTTGGAGTCGGCCGCGACCCCGATCGTCAGGATCAGACCCGCGATCCCCGGCAGCGTCAGGGTGATCGGAATCAGTTTGATCAGGGCGAAGAAGATCACCCCGTAAGCACCCAGGGCAAGCGCCGCGATCAGCCCGAGGAAGCGGTAGAAGAAGAGCAGGAAGATGACGACGAGAGCGAGGCCGATGATGCCGGCCTTGATGCCCTGGTGCAGAGCTTCGCTTCCCAGCGTCGCCGAGACCTGAGACTGGCTGATCAGATTGAGGTTGATCGGCAGCGCGCCACGCTGCAGGAAGGTGGCCAGATCCTGCGCGTCGGTGAGGCCGTTGAATCCGCCTGAGATCTGTGCGCCGGTGCGGCCGTCGATCCCATCGGGATTTTCGGAGAAGTTGATGATCGGCCGCGTTTTGACTTCGTTGTCCAAGATCGCCGCGAAGTGGCCGGAGAGCGCCGCCGCCTGTTCGCCGGAAGCCGGGCCGATCGCCCGCGCCTGGCCGCGTTGGGCGATCTGGCGGGTGACTTCCTGGAAAGCATCGCGACCGTGTCCGCTGAACTGGAAGGTGACCGCGGGACCGGAGGTTTCTCCCTGTTCGGCCTTCGGGTTGGTGATTTCGGTGCCCGAGAGCGCGGGATTGTCTTTGAACGCGTACCAGCCCGGCTCGGCGTCTTCGATCACCTGACCCTTGCTGTCGCTCGGTTTTTCGGAGATCACGATCGTCCCCTGCCGCACCTTGACCACGGTGCCCGCGTTCTGGGGGCGCTTTTTGCCGTTGGGATCGACGTAGAGGTCTTCCCGGGTGAACTCCGGCCCGTCGATCAGCTTGTGCGGCGGCAGCTTCGAGAAGAGGTAGTAGGTGGTCGACTGACTGCAGTTTTCGCAGTCGGGAACCGGCTTCTGTTCGGAAGCGAGTTTTGCCGCGTTGTACTCGCTGGCATAGGCGCCGGCCGCGACCAGCTGCCCGTTTTCTTCCTTGTTCGGATTGCGCCCGGCGGCTTTCCATTCTTCGCTCGCTTCTTCGATCGCCCCTTTCGGCGGTTCGCGCCCGGGGACGCCGCCGATTGCCTTCTCGCGCCCGATCAGGTTCGGTTCCCAGTCGAAGAAATAGAGGCGGGCGGGCTTGGTCGCGCATTCGGTCGCCTTGCCGACGCTGGTCGCGCCCGGGATCCCCACCTGGATCTGATCGCTGCCCACCCGGGCGACTTCGATCTCCGAGACGCCGAGCTGATCGCAACCCGAGCGGATGATGTCCACCGCCCTTTCCATCGAGCTGTTGTCGATCGTGGGCTGCTGAGGCGTCGGGCGCCCCTGCAGGACGAGCTGAACGCCGCCCTTCAGATCGAGGCCGAGCTTGGTCGACTTGGTGGCGATGACCAACGCGGAAGCGGCGACCAGCCCGAGGACGAAGAGCAGCACGAAGAAGTTCCGGCGCCGTTTCATCGCCTCAGTTCTCCGGCGTCAGGACGATCAACAGACCGCCGTCGTCGTCGTAGGCGGGAAAGACGTCGGCGACGGCTTCGGCGGGAAGATCGCCCTCGGCGTTCACCGAGACCTTTTTACCGAGCGAGCGCACGCCCCACTCCAGAGAGGTCTCGATCGGGTCGCCGGTGTCCTCGGCTTCCCACTGCAGGCCGAGGACCTCTTTGACCGGACGGCCGATCACGTCCTCGTCGGTCAGGCCGGTGAGCTCGAAGCTGCCGCGCCCGGCGTCGATGACGCGAGCCTGCTGGTCGCAGACGAAGAAGGCCGCGTTTGGCGCCGGGTAGTAGTCGTCGAGCAGCTCGAAGACGAAGCCGAAGCCGCATTTCGAGCAGCCCTTCGGACGGGTGCTGAAACCGGCTGTCCGGTCGGCGCTCAGCTCCCTGTTCCCGCAGTTGGGGCAGATGAAGAAAGGCATCCCACCACAGGCTACTGAGAGTCCGCTCAGAACAGACTGCGCGCTCGGTCGGGCATCGGAATTCCGAGGTGCTCGTAGGCTCGCTCGGTCAGCACTCTGCCGCGTGGAGTCCGCTTCAGCAAGCCCTGTTGGAGCAGGTAGGGCTCGAGCACGTCCTCG
>DAIRWC010000268.1:0-361 GCA_036802505.1 Solirubrobacterales bacterium | reverse complement strand
CGAGCCCACCGGCGTCGACCTCGAGCATCTCCAGGCCGGCGGCCGCTACGTCAGCGTCGACGCTGCCGGTGCCCTTCACCTCGGCAAAGTCACGCACCCGCTTCAGCAGCCGGTTGGCGACCCGCGGGGTGCCGCGCGAGCGACCGGCGATGATCCGTGCGCCCTCGGCGTCGATCTCGACTTCGAGGATGCCGGCGGAGCGCTCGATGATCTCGGCCAGGTGGACCGGCTCGTAGTGCTCGAGCCTGTGGCTGACTCCAAAGCGGTCGCGCAGCGGCGTCGTCAGCAGGCCCGTGCGCGTGGTCGCGCCTATGAGCGTGAAAGGAGGCAGGTCGAGCGTCAGCGTTCGCGCCGCCGGGCC
>DAIRWC010000267.1:0-2572 GCA_036802505.1 Solirubrobacterales bacterium | reverse complement strand
AGGGTCGCGGAGATCCCCTCCGCGCTCTCGCCGACGCAGCTCAGGTGGGCCATCGTCTCCATGCCGAGGTCGTCCTTCAGCGCCCGCGTGATCTCGACCGTGCCGTCGCGGGTCGACCCCCCCGCGCCGTAGGTGACCGAGACGAAGTCTGGCTCCAGCTCGCCCAGCGAGCGCGCGGTCGCGTAAAGCTGCTCGGTCGCCTCCTCGCTCTTAGGCGGGAAGAACTCGACCGAGAAGACGGGTCGCTTCGAGGCGAGGATCTGATCGATGCGCATCCAAGCAGCGTAGCCAGGTGCGTCGCTACGCGGAGGCCTTGCGGCGGTCCACCCGGGCTTGAAAGATCGCCTGGATGTCCTCCAACCGCTTGCCCTTGGTCTCCGGCACCAGCGCCCAGCAGAAGGCAAGGGTGACCAGGCCGATCCCGCCGTAGAGCCAGAAGGCGCCGCTGCGGCCAACCGCTTCGATCAGCAGCAGGAAGGTCAGCGAGACGATGAAGTTGAAGGTCCAGTTGGCCATCGTGCCGACGCCGGCTGCCTTGCTGCGCACGCCGAGCGGGTAGATCTCCGCGTTGAGCAGCCAGAAGATCGGCCCGAGGCTGACCGCGAAGGAGGCGACGTAGAGCATCAGGCTGGCGATCGCGACCACCGAGGAGAGGGTGCTGCCACCGCCGCCGACGAAGGCGCCGCCGAGCGCGAACAGCGAGAGCGACATGCCCGAGACGCCGATCATCAGCAGCGTGCGGCGACCGGCGCGGTCGAGCAGGCGCAGCGCGACGACGGTCATCGCGACGTTGATGACGCCGACTCCGACCGCGGCGAGAATCGAGCCGGCCGAGGAGTTGACCCCGGTGAATTCGACGATCGTCGGCGCGTAGTAGATGACCGTGTTGATCCCGGTCACCTGCTGCAGGATCGCCAGCCCGACACCGACCACCAGCGCCGCTTTGACCACCGGCTCCAGCAGCTCGCTCCAGGCGCCCGGCTTCTCGTCGACGCTCTCTTTGATCTCCTCGATCTCGCGGTCGATCGTGTCCGGGTCGTCGACGCGGATCTTCGCCAGCGTCGCCCGCGCGGCGAAGTCGTCTCCGGTCATCACCAGCCAGCGCGGGCTCTGCGGCATCCGCAGCATGCCGAAGGCGAGCGCCAGCGCCGGCACCACGCCGAGGCCGAGCATCCAGCGCCAGCCTTCGATGCCGTCGAAGGCGAGCCCGACCAGGTAGGCGACGAGGATGCCGATCGTCACCGCGAGCTGGAAGAAGCTGACCAGGCGGCCGCGGCTCTCCGGCGGCGCCACCTCGGAGATGTAGACGGGTGCGGCGGCCGAGGCAAGGCCGATCGCGACGCCGATCACGATCCGGGCTCCGACGAGCACCTCGACCCCCGGGGCGGCGGCGCTGGCCAGCGCCCCGACGATGAAGACCCCGGCGGCGAGCAGGATCATCAGGCGGCGGCCGTAGCGGTCCGCGGCGGGACCGGCGAAGGCGGCGCCGCCGACGGCGCCGATCGGGACCGCGGCGACGACCAGGCCCTGGGCGAAGCTGCCGAGGTCGAAGTCGCCCTTGATGAAGAGCAGCGCGCCGGCGATGACGCCGGTGTCGTAGCCGAAGAGCAGTCCGCCCAGGCCTGCGATCGCCGCCGTCAGTACGACGTTGCGCCGCGCTCGGCGGCGTGAGGCCTCCAACCCGTCGCTCATCCCGGCCGCGACAGTATCGATTTCAGCGGACTTTGCGGGATCGTTTCGCGGCCACCCCTAGACGCCGTCGGGGCGGCGGGCTAAGTTGATCCTGCGACTGGGAAAGACAGGCCCCGCGGAAGCCAGCGGGACACCGTCTTGAAGGTGGCGCAAAGAGCTTCTAGCGCGAAGGCTACGCGCGGGCAGGCTTTGGGCGCCGTCCCCGGTCGTTTTTTTGTTCCCGGGGCGTTCCGGGGGCCTTTCGCGTCCGGTTGCGCGTCTAGCTTGGGCGGCGGTCATCGGGAGCCTGCCTCCGTTGATCCGCGTACCGGGGCGCACCTGGGAGTCGGCGTTGCTTGGCTATCCCGTGATTTGCCCAGCAACTAGCCCGCCTACTCCCATACTCTCTGTACCGTGACCGACCAGTTGCGCTACGAGCGGATCGGGGCCGCCGCCGTCCTGACGATCGACCGCCCGGCGCGACGCAACGCGATAGACGCAGCAGCAGCAGCAGCGTTCCGCCAGGGGCTGGTCGACTTCGAGGCCGACGATGGCGCTCGCGTGCTCGTCCTCACCGGGGCCGGCGGCGAGGCCTTCTGCGCCGGCGCAGACCTCAAGGCGATGGACCTCGAAGTCGACCACCCGGACGGGCCGATGGGCCCGACCCGGCTGACCCCGGCCAAGCCGGCGATCGCCGCGGTCGACGGCTGGTGCCTCGCCGGTGGGGTCGAGCTGGCGCTTTGGTGCGACCTGCGGATCGCGACGCCCCAATCCACCTTCGGGCTCTTCGAGCGTCGCTGGGGCGTGCCGCTGGTCGACGGCGGAACGCTGGAACTGATACGAGGACTGGGGAAAAATGTTGTCAGCTCGGGTGATCTGGTTGCGCTTTTTGAAGCCACCC
>DAIRWC010000266.1:0-2644 GCA_036802505.1 Solirubrobacterales bacterium | reverse complement strand
CCACGCCCTCGTGAAGGGCGATGCTGGCCTCGTTGGGCAGGGTGATTCCGGCGCAGGCGACGTGGAAGCCCTGCGCTCGCAGCCGCTCCGCCAGCTCACCGTAGAGCGCCCGTCCGCAGCCGGTGCGGCGCTGCCCCTCCGCGACGTACACCGAAACCTCGACCGCCCAGCGGTAGGCGGGGCGCGAGCGGTGCGGGCAGGCGTACGCGTAGCCGACCACCTCTCCCCCGCGCTCGGCGACAAGCCACGGGTAGGTCTCCAACGTGACGCCGATCCGCTCGGCGAACTCGGCGGGGCTGGGCGGCTCTTCCTCGAACGAGGTGGCGCCCGCCTCGACAAAGGGCGCGTAGATGGCGACGCAGGCAGCGGCGTCGCGAGCGGGATCGGCGGTGCGGATTCTCACTGGCTTCAATTCCGCTGAGGAGAATAGGCTGCCGCGGCATGGGCGAAACCACTGGACAGGTGCAGCGGCGGTCGATCGGCATCGTCTTCTCAGACGGCGGGTTGCTGGCGCTGAGCGCGGTGCGCCCGCCGCGAGCCGGCGAGCACGGCGACGAGCAGGTGGCGGCCGTCCTCTGCGGCGCCGACGGCGCCCCGGTCGAGGTCTCCGAGGCGCTGCTCTCGACCGAGTACGGGCCCGACGGCGTGCAACGGCGGGCGACGCTCGAGCTGTGGACCGACGGCGAAGCGGGCCAGCCGATTCGCGGCGCCGGCACCCTGATCAGCGCCACCAAGGTGCGCCGGCCGGGGCTGACGTCGGAGATTGCCTTCTTCCGTTGGTCGGTCGAGGGACGCGAGGGGCTCGGCCACTACGAGCTGGTCCGTGCCGATGACTGAGCCGGGCAACGGGATCAAGGCGGTGATCTCCGACTTCGGCGGCGTTCTGACCACGCCGCTGATCCAGTCCTTTATGTCCTTCCAGGACAAGACCGGAATCACCACCGAAGTCCTCGGCAAGGGGATGCAGGCCGCCACCGAGGCCAATGGCGACAACCCGCTCTTCGAAATGGAGCGCGGCGAGATCACCGAGGTCGCCTTCCTGGAGAAGCTCACCGACAGCCTCGAGCCGCTGCTCGGCCACAGGCCCGAGATGCACCGCTTCAAAGAGATCTACTTCGAGGCGCTCAACTCGAACCCACCGATGATCGAGCTGATGCAGGAGCTGAAGGCGGCGGGCTACCGGATGGGGATGCTGACCAACAACGTCCGCGAGTGGGAGCCCCTTTGGCGCCCGATGCTCCCCGTCGACGAGATCTTCGAGACCGTCGTCGACTCCGGCTTCGTCGGCTGCCGCAAGCCCGAAGCGAAGATCTACGCGATCACCCTGGACCGGATCGGCCTACCTGCCGAGTCCTGCCTCTTCGTTGACGACGTCCTGGTCAACTGCGAAGGAGCGGAAAAAGCCGGCATGACGGCCGTCCACTTCCAGGACAACGAGCAGGCAATCGCCGACGTGCGCGCGGCGCTCGGCTAGCGGTATGCGCCGACTTGGACTCCTGATCGGGTGCTCTCTCATCCTGCTGGCGGGGTGCGGCGAAGACACGATCAAGGCGGACGAAACGGAGCAGACCGTCACGCGATTCGTCGCCAAGCAGACCGCCTATCGCCCGACCGACGTGCGCTGCCCATCCGGCGAATCGGCCGAGGTCGGCGTCAAGTTCCAATGCCATTTCACCGGACCCGACGGCCGCTACACCGCCTACCTGCGAGTCCTCAGCGTCGACGGCGAAAAGGTCGGCTATCGCATCGTGACGCGACCGACGGGCTGACCGCACCCGCCGGATACTCTTGACAGGCTTGTCAGGCGCTTGTGGGTGATTCCACCTCTGCAATCAGACCCGCTCCGGCGGGTCTTTTTTTAGCCCAGAGTCCGCCACGCCTGACTGATCCCAACCCGCCCAATTCTCAAGGGGTCCCCAGTCCGCAATCTGCCTCAGCGACTGCTCTCTGTCGGTTTGTGGAACCCGCCTCCAAATTGCGGCGTCGATCTCGCCGCAAAGCCGAATCAGCATGCTGATAGGTGCGTCGCCCAAGGTTGGACGACATTACCGCTCGCGCACGCCACTAATTATCTGAGCCGGCGCGGTCCCAGATGTAGAGCTCTACGGCCTCGACCGCGAGCTCCATCAGGCGCGGCTGGGAGAGCAGGCCGAGGACTAGCTCCAGAGCGTCGTCTTCGGTGACGCCGGCGTCGACCGCCTCCTCGCCGCGGAAGCCGGCGGCGAGCTTCAGTGCCTCGCGGCGGTTGTCGCCGAGCGAGCCGAAGGCGCCCATGAGGAAGTCGCGGTTGGGGACCGGCTGGCCGAGCTCCAGCGAGCCGTGCCAGGCGGCGAGCATCGAGAGGTCGTGCTCGTCGAGCTCGGAGAGCGCTTTCGCGTAATGGACCTCGAGCTCGTCGTCGGGAATCTCATCGACCCAGGAGCGGACCGCCTCGCCGAGGAGCTGGCGACGCGCTTCGCGGCCGATCGAGTCGGAGATCGCACGGATCGCGTCGGCTGGGTCTACGAAACAGAGGGACATTCGGTGCGCTCAATCTAGAGGGGCCGGAAGACGGCAAAGCGGGGGCGGGAAATGCGCCAATTGCGGCTTCCTGACGCGGCTTGCGGCGTCACCGGGCACGCCCGGAGGCGGACCTATGCTGGCT
>DAIRWC010000265.1:1618-2679 GCA_036802505.1 Solirubrobacterales bacterium | reverse complement strand
GTGCTCGATCCATCCACGGGCGAGCCCGCCTTTACCGGCGTGGTTCAGGCGACCGCCCAGGCCCCCTCGGCCTTCCTGGCCGAGGTCTACTCGAAGCAGGCGCTCCTCTCGGGCCCCGACCGAGGGCCGGAATGCCTGCGGTTCGGCGGCGTCCTCGTCCTCGACGACGGCAGCGTGGAGGTCGTCGACGGCGAGCGAGCGCGGCCCCGCTCGGCGGTGGCACGGTGAACGTCGCGCCGCACCTCTTCTGGATCACCAGCCGCGCGGCCGGCGGCGCGGCGGTGCTGCTCGCCAGCGCCAGCGTCGGCCTCGGGCTGATGATGGCCTCGAAGCGCAAAACGGAGAACAAGCGCGACTTCCGGGCGGTCCACGAGGCGCTCTCGCTCACCACCCTGGCGATGGTCGCCCTGCACGGCATCTCTCTGCTCGGCGACGCCTGGCTCAATCCCGGCTTCGGCGGAATCGCGATCCCCTTCGTCAACGCCTACCGGCCGTTCTGGACCGGGCTGGGGATCGTCGCCGGCTACGGCCTCGCCGGGCTGGGCATCTCCTACTACTTCCGCAACCGCATCGGTGCCGCCCGCTGGCGCCGCGCCCACCGCCTCACGGCGATCTTCTGGCTGCTCGCGATCGTCCACACGATCGGCGCCGGCAGCGACGCCGCGCAGATCTGGTTCCTGCTGATCAGCGGAGCCTTCGTCGTCCCCGCCGCGCTGCTCCTCGCCCTGCGCTGGCTGGGGCGAATCGGTGACAACGGATCCCCCGAGCGCTACCCGGCCCAAAGCGCCGCCAGGCTGGCCGAGCCGATCGCCCGAAACTGATCCGCTGGGGCGGGGAGCCCGCAGTGGGGGAAAGCCCCCTACGCCAAAGGACTCCCAAATGGACCCAGAGATGACTATCGAGCAGGTCGACGCCGACGGCGCGATCCGCGAAACCGCGCACGAGGCCGCCGAGGCGCTCGACAGCGGCGACACCCGACTGAGCTTTCTTAAAAAGGCCGGCCTCGCCGGCGGCGCGGTGGTCGGCGGCGGAGCGCTGCTCGGAGCGCTGACCCCCGCCGG
>DAIRWC010000265.1:551-1608 GCA_036802505.1 Solirubrobacterales bacterium | reverse complement strand
GCGTTTGCGGCGAAGCAGAAGGGCCGTCCGCCGGCCAAATTCGGCAAGGGCGACGTCGGCATCCTCAACTTCGCCCTCACCCTGGAGTACCTGGAGGCCGCCTTCTACAACGAGGCGACCGCCAACCAGAAGAAGAAGACGTTCATCAAGGACAGGCAGGCCCAGGTCTTCCTCAAGACGGTGACCGTGGACGAGAACGCCCACGTCGCCTTCCTCAAGAAGGCCCTGGGCAGCAAGGCCGTCGGGGCGCCAAAGGTCGACTTCGGCGGCACCACCTCGAAGGAAGCGTCCTTCGTCAAGACGGCCGTCGCACTGGAGAACACCGGCGTCCACGCCTACTCGGGGCAGGCGCTCAACATCGCCAGCCCGGCATACGTCGCCGCGGCGCTCTCGATCCTCACGATCGAGGCTCGGCACGCATCGGTCGCCGGGCTGTTGCTCTCCGGCAAGCCCTCCGGACTGACGCCCGATGGCGCCTTCGACACCCCCTTCACCGCCGCCGAAGTCCTCAAGGCAGTGAAAGGCACCGGCTTCCTCAAGTAGGGCCGGTGCAAATTCCAATCACTCAACGGAGGTCAGCATGCCCAACATCGGACCAATGGAGATCCTCGTCGTCCTGATAATCGCCCTGATCGTCTTCGGGCCCAAACGCCTGCCGGAGCTCGGCAAGTCGCTCGGCCGGGGGATCAGCGAGTTCCGCGGCACGATCAGCGGCGAGCACACCGCGGACGAGAAACCGGCCGCACAGCAGGTGCCCGTCGCAGTGCCCAACCCTGTGGCAAAGACCGACGCCGCCCCCGGCGCGCGGGTCTAGGGCGACACGATGCGCCGCGTAACGCCAATCTCACATGAGGATGAGCTGAGCCTCGTCGAGCATCTCGACGAGCTGCGCGCGCGCATCGTCGTCTCGCTTTCCGTCTTCGGGGTCGCCCTCGCCCTCTGCTTCTGGCAGAACCACCTGCTGCTCGAACTTGCCGTCGGGCCGCTCCCCTCCGGCCACAAGAAGCTGATCACCTTCGGCGTCGCCGAACCCTTTACCACCTCCCTGAAGCTGAGC
>DAIRWC010000265.1:0-541 GCA_036802505.1 Solirubrobacterales bacterium | reverse complement strand
AGCCGTTCACGACGAGCCTGACGGTCGCCGCCTACGGCGCGATCATCCTCTCGCTGCCGATCGTCCTCTACCAGTTCTACGCCTACCTGCTGCCGGCCTTCAGCAAGCAGCAGCAGAAGGCGATCCTCCCGCTGCTGCTGTTGATCCCGGCCCTTTTCATCGCCGGGATCGCCTTCGGCTACATCGTCGTCCTGCCCGCCGCGACCAAGTTCCTGCTCAACTTCAACGGCGCCCAGTTCAACATCCAGGTCCGGGCCAAGGACTACTACGGCTTCTTCGCCCAGACGCTGATCGCCTGCGGGGTCGTCTTCCAGATCCCGGTCGGCATCCTCGCCGTGACCCGCCTCGGCATCGTCAAGGTCAGCCAGCTGCAGCGCAACCGCCGCTACGCATACCTGGCCTGCGCGGTCCTCGCGGCAGCCCTGCCCGGAGTCGACCCGGTCTCGATGCTGCTGGAGACCGCGCCGTTGATCGCCCTCTACGAGCTCAGCATCGTCCTCGCCCGCATCTTCGGCGAGCCTGCCGCCGCTCAGCCCTCCTC
>DAIRWC010000264.1:0-2697 GCA_036802505.1 Solirubrobacterales bacterium | reverse complement strand
TTCAGTTCCGGGCGACATAACTCCTGCCCCGCCCGGGAGTTCTCGGATAGTTACTAAGACTGGTTGAAGAACCCTTTGTCGAGCAGCCGAGCCTTCTCCTCAGCCGAAACCTCGACGTTCCGCGGAGTCAGCAGGAAGATCTTCTCGGCGATCCGCTGCATGCCGCCGTCGAGCGAGTAGGTGAGGCCGGAGCAGAAGTCGATCATCCGCTTGGAGAGCTCGTGATCGGTCGTCTGCAGGTTGAGGATCACCGGCACCGAGCGCTTGAACTGGTCGGCGACCTGCTGGGCGTCGTTGAAGTTACGGGGAATGACGAGGTGGACTTTGACGTCGGAATCGTCGCCGACCGGCCGCAGGGTGCGGGTCCGCGAGGCCGAGATCGGCTCGTCGTCGGCAAAGATGTCGTCGATCTCGTCGCGGCGCGAGCGGCGCGAGGTCGGCAACCGCCGCACGGATCCAGATTCCCTGCGAGCCTCGATTTCCTCTTCGGAGGTCTCGGGGAAGTCTTCCTCGTACTCGAGGCCGTGCTCGTGCTCTTCCGCCAGTCCGAAATAGACCAGTGCTTTATGCCAGTTGTCTCTTAGTGCCATATCTGCGCTGATTCGGCCCAAACGGCGCGAATCCTTTAGGGATTATGGCCGATGGCCGGCCGGTCAGATGTACAGCGCGGTACCCAGGCGGATGATCGTCGCGCCCTCTTCTACTGCGACCGGCCAGTCCTGAGAGGTGCCCATCGATAGGCGACTGAGGTTGTGCTCAGAGGCAAGTTCAGCGAGCTTGACGAAATGCTGGCGGGAATCCTCGGGGTCGGTGCTAAACGGTGGCATCGTCATCAGGCCCGAGACCCGCACGGGGCAGCGCTCGATGAATCCGGCGAGATCCAAAGGCGCGACGCCCCCCTTTCCTTCCTCGCCGGCGACGTTGACCTCGACCAGGACCTCCGTGTCCGGGCCGCCATGGCGGCCGAGCTGCTCCAGCGACGACTCGGAGGCGACCGAGTGGATCAGCCGGCAGAGCGGCAGGATGCGCTTCACCTTGCGGCTCTGCAGGTTGCCGATGAAGTCCCAGGCAAACGCGTCCCCCCAGCGGGCGTGCTTTGCCTCGAGCTCCTGCTGGCGGTTCTCCCCGGCCAGCTCGACCCCCGCCTCGGCGAGTGCGCCCATCTCCTCCAGCGGCACGTACTTGACGGCGGCGAGGATCTCCACCCCCTCGCCGGCCTGCTCGCGCACCTGTTCCAGGTTGGCGGCGATCTTGGCCGGCTCGAGGCCGTGGATCAGGCCGGGCATCTCAGGCCTCGCTCCCGTCGAGCCAGACGAGGCCCCCCTGGCGACCGGGGCCGCCGTCGCGGCGGTGTGAGAAGAACAGTTCGGACTCGCAACTGGTGCAGATGTCTTCGGACTCGATCCGCTCGACGCCGGCTCGGCGCAACAGCTGGCGGGCGACCTCGGGCAGGTTGAGCATGCGGTCCTCGGCAACCGTGTCGCCGAGCCCGGCGAACGCGGCCAACACCTCGTCCCCCACCTCGTAGCAGCATGAGCCGATCCCCGGGCCCACCGCCGCGTGGGTGGCCCCGACGGCTTCGGCGCCCCGCGAGACGATCCCCGCGGCAAGGCCACGCCAGCCGCAGTGCAAGATCGCGACGCCCCCCGGCCCGGCAACCGCGACCGGCAGGCAGTCGGCTGCGTAGACGAGCCCGATCGGGCCCGGCCGTCGGATCACGTGGCCGTCGACCGTGGGCGTCTCCGTCGTTGGCCCGTCATGGAAGGCGAGCTCGGCGCCATGCACCTGCCGGCCGCTGACGATCCTCTCCTCGGAGACGCTGAGCGCGTCGGCGAGCAGCCACGGACTCTCTTTCAGCGAGCCGGCCGAGCGGGTGGAGAAGACGACCCTGGCGCCGGGTAGGCGGGCCTCCACCCACTCGACACCCCCGACCTCCTGCCACTCCATCAGCCGCCCGCCCGCCGAGCCGCACCCAGCGCAACCTCGAGCTCTTCGTCGCGTCCGGAGAGTTCGCCGTCGAGCTTGCGTCGCAGCGCCTCGGCGAGGCCCTGGCCGATCTGTGGACCCTGCGGGACGCCGGCGGCGATCATCGCCTCACCGTCGATCTCGAGCGCCACCTGGCGCCACTCGGCCTGGTACCGGTCAAGCCACTCTGCCCCGAGCGCTCGGGCAAGGACCAACTCGACCGGATCCGCTCCCCGCGCGAGTCGCACCGCCTCCGACGGTCGCCCGGGGTTTGCCGCAGCCAGCTGCTCGGCCGCACCCCAGGTTCCCAAGGCCGCGGCGAGGACGGCGCGCTCGCGCCGGACCACGTCGTGCCAAGGGGGCGCGGAAAGCAATCCCGCGACCCGGCCGACGAGGTCGGTTCCGTTTTCGTGCAGATCGAGGAGGCCCCAGCCGGCCAGAAGGGCAAAACCGCGCACCGCTTCGGTTTCCCCGGCCAGCCGCAGCAGCTCGGCGTCGCGGCGCTCGACCGAGACCGTGCTCAGGTCCGTCTGGCCGAGCAGGTCGGCGGTGTCGGGCTCCAGCTCGAAGCCGAACCGGGCGGCGTAGCGCGCGGCCCGCAGCGCGCGGGTCGGGTCGTCGTCGAAGGACTCTGGATGCAGGATGCGCAGCAGTCCGGCTTCCAGATCTTCGCGTCCTCGGTGGGGGTCAATCAGCTCGGGATCGCGACGCAGCGGGATCGCCATCGCGTTG
>DAIRWC010000263.1:0-2714 GCA_036802505.1 Solirubrobacterales bacterium | reverse complement strand
CCCATCAGGCGCTCGTCGAACTCGAACCCGCCGAGCGCCTCGAGCAGCCTGGTCGCGGCAGCGACGATCTCGGGACCGATCCCGTCGCCGGGCAGCAGGACTATTTTGGGGGCGTCGCTCACGGGGAGGGCACTCTATTCGCACCCCCTTTGCCCCTCGTCATACGGCCCCGCGGAACCGCCTTGGGCCGCCCGCAATTTGCGGCTTTCGAGGTTCTCTCGTCTGTCCGAGGACAGGCGTACTATCGAACATATGTTCGTAGAGGGAGGAGCAAGAGCAAGGGAAAGGGGGTCCACCGGGGCTGCCCTGGACGAGGCCCCTACCGACTGGCTCGAGCGCGAGATCGGCGAGCTTGCGGCACATATCGCAGCGGCCACCTGTCGCTGGCTTGAGCTGGTGGCCGAGTTCGACCGCAGGAGAGCGCATGAGGCCTGGGGCTTTCACTCCTGTGGGGCGTGGGTCGCATGGCGCTGTGCGATTGACCCGCGCTCTGCCAGAGAACACGTGCGGGTCGCCAGGGCCCTTGAGGACTTGCAGGCGGTCAGGGAGCGCTTCGGCCGCGGTGAGCTGAGCTACTCCAAGGTGCGGGCAATCACCAGGATCGCGACTCCGGAGATCGAGGCCGAGCTGGTCGAGATGGCACGCTTTGCGACTGCGGCGCAGCTTGAGCGGCTCGTGCGCGGATACCGGAGGGCGGTGACGCTTGAGAGCGCCGAGGCTGCCCACCGGGACCGCTTCCTCTCCTGCGAATGGGACGAGGACGGCAGCCTGATGATCCGCGGGCGGCTCGCCCCCGAAGACGGCGCCCTGTTCATGCAGGCGATCGAGGCAGGACGGGAGGCGATCCACAAGCGAGAAGAGGCCGATCCGGCGCCCACCCAAGGCGGTTCCGCAGAACCGGAACCGGTCCGGGTAAACAACGCCGATGCCCTGATGGAGGTCGCCGAGCTCTCCCTCGCAGGCGGCTCCTCAACGCGCCCCGCGGGAGAGCGCCACCAGGTGGTCGTGCATGCGGCGTTGGACGCGCTGGCTGGCGATGGCGCCGAGGCGGGCTGCCGCCTCGAGGACGGTCCGGCGATCTGTGCGGAGTCCGCCCGGCGCCTGGCTTGCGATTCCTCCCTTCTGCCGATCCTGCACGGAGCGAAGGGAGAGCTCGACGTCGGGCGCAAGAGCAGGGTCGTCCCGGCGGCAATGCGAAGAGCGCTGCAGGAGCGCGACGAAGGCCGCTGCCGCTTCCCGGGCTGTGAGAACGGCAGCTGGGTCGATGCTCACCACATCGTCCACTGGGCGCGCGGCGGGGAGACGAAGCTTGACAACCTGGCCCTGCTCTGTGGGCACCATCACCGGTTGGTGCACGAGGGTGGGTTCGGCTTTGCCCGCATGGGTGACGGCTCGCTGGTCTTCCGCCGCCCCGATGGCAGGGTCATACCGACGGTCCCCTCCCCCGCTCGTGGCAGCGCCGCCGAGCTTCGCGGTCGCAACCGCACGGCCGGGGTCGAGGTAATGCCGGGGGCGCTGTACTCGCTTGGATGGGGCGAGCGCTATGACCGGGGGCTGGCCGTGGCGGGGTTGCTGGCGCGGGCTGGGCCTCAGGTCAGGTAGTGGCCTCGATGTTGAGACGCACGTAGTCGAGAACTAGGGGTTGCTCGGCCTCGGCCAGTACTGCTTCCGCAAACGGCCGTCGTTTTTCCTCTGGCAGCTGCGCCAGCAACGGGCCCAGGGTGACAGTCATCGTGAAGGTGAGCGGGTCGGCGGGTTGCACTGGCTTGGCTTCCAGCCAGCAGCGGACCTCGTCGAAGCCGGCATTTCGCAGGCGCGCCTCGGTCTGCTCGGGTCCAGCGAAGTTCCAGAGTGAATTGGCCTCGCCGAAGTGTTGCCCGAACTCATGGTTGGAAGCCGCGGCGCCGATCGCTTGCGCATGGCGGGCGACATTGCCTTCGCCGCCGCACTGGGCGACCAGGCGACCGCTTGGTCGCAAGGCCGCCTGCAGGCGGGCGAAGAGACGGTCATGGTCGAGCAGCCAGTGAAAGGTCGCCGTGGAGAAGATGAGGTCGACCGGCTCGGCTATCTCCAGCTCGGCGAGATCGGCGACCACGTAGTCGACCCGCTCCCCCAGTCGCTCGTGGGCTTTCGCGATCATCGCGGCGGAGCCATCTACGGCGATGAGGTGTCCATCGGGGAGGCGCGCGAGCAGCTGCTCGCTGACCCGGCCGGTCCCGCAGCCGGCGTCGACCACCTTCTCGTCGCCGCGCAGCTCAAGCCGCTCCAGCACCTCCATACCCCAATTGAATTGCGGGTCGGAGACCTGGTCGTAGGTCTCCGCGTCCCACTCGCGTGAGCTGCTGTTCATCGGGCTGGCTGAGCTGGGATCGCTCATAGCGCCGTCGTGACCGGTCCGGCCGCAGCGCCCTGCGCAACCTCGAACGCCTCGATCGCCGCGGCGCTCTCCAGGGTGATCCCGATGTCGTCGAGCCCGTTCAGCAGGCGGTGCTGGACGTCGGGCTCGATTGCGAACTCGAAGACCCCGCCGGCGCAGGTCACCGTCTGGTCGTCGACATCGATCCGCGCCTCGCCGGCCTCGGCGACCGCCCGGCAGTGCTCCTCGTCGAGCTCGACCGGCAGCAGGCCGACCTTGGTGCAGTTGGAATAGAAGATGTCGGCGAAAGAGGGCGCGACGATCGCCTCGAAGCCGAAGTCCTCGAGCGCCCAGGGGG
>DAIRWC010000262.1:0-2721 GCA_036802505.1 Solirubrobacterales bacterium | reverse complement strand
CGATCAGTTCGGCATCGGCTCCGCCTGAGCGGGCGGCACCGCGGCTGAGGATCAGGTCGATCCGGGTTTTCAGCGTCGACACCGGGTTGTTCAGCGCCCCCGGCGCGAGCGGCGGGGTGTTCGACTCCTGGCAGCACGAGTTGCCGGGGCCGAGCTTTGCCTCGTCCCAGGAGTCGCGGAATTTGCCGGGTGCGGTGAGCTGCGCGTAGGAGGTGGTCGTCGAGCCGTCCGAGGCGGAGTTGAAGTCGCCGGTGGCGACGACCGTCCCGCCTTTGGCCGGGCCGGCGAGGAATTCGGCCGCCTGGGTTTGCTGCACGAGCGGCGATTCCTCGGTTTCGAGGTGGGTGTCCGCGAAGCGGAACGGCTGGCCCTTCAGTTTCGCGTCGATGCTGGCCCAGCCGCGGTCGAACGAGAGCGGGCCGACCGGCGATTCGATCGTCTGCTGGGTGGCATAGCGCCCGCTTTGCGGGTTGCTCCAGGTCAGTCCCGGCGTGTCCTCGTTGACGAGGATCACGTCGCGATCTTCGAGTTGCACCGAGCAGGTGAATTGTTCCCCTACGACAGGGCAGGTTGCCGAGACGAGCGGCGCCGGGCCGATGTTGGCGTTATGCGCAATCGACGCGGCCGTGTAGTGCAGGCCCCGTTCTTCGAGCGCGGCTTCGAGAATCGCGAGGAAGTCGTAGCCGGGGGGCGGGTTCAGGCCTGCGGTCGTCCACTTCGTGACCTCCTGCAGGCCGATCAGGTCCGGCTCCTTTTCATCGACCTCGTTCGCGACCGCCTGGGCGCGCGCCGGGAAGTTCGTGTACTGCACCGTCGCGTAGATCCGCGCGACGCCTGCGACGAATTCTTCCGGGGTTTGGGCTTCGAGCGCCGGCCCGAGGCTGGAGCCCAGATAGAGGTTCTGGGTCATCACGCTCAGGTCGCGCCGGTCTCCGCCGTGGTGGCCCTGGCCGTGATGGCCTTGGTGGCGGTGATCGACGCCGGGATGGTGGGTCTCGTGCGGTTGACCCTTTCCGTGCGCGGTCGCCAGGCCGGGTAGGAGCAGAGCGAAGGTCAGAACCGCGGCGATCGCCACGAGAAGGCGGCGAGCCGGTGCGTGGGCATGACTCAAGGTAATTCCTCTCATTCGGTGATTGATGGAGGCGCCTCCCTTGTGCCCGCTGTCACTGCGCGCCAAACCAATATAGGGAATTGGAGGAATTCGATTTGAAATCGCTCAGAAATCTGCCATACTCAGACTCAGATTTTAAGAGTCCGCTCGGCGGCTCTCTGCCAGTCACTACAAAACTCCTGGAGGTACGCACGAAGTGGGAAAGACGATCGGAATCGACCTGGGCACGACCAACTCCTGCGTCGCCGTGATGGAGGGCGGCGAGCCAACCGTCCTCGAGAACTCCGAGGGCGGGCGCACGACCCCTTCGGTCGTCGCCTTCACCGACTCCGGCGATCGCCTCGTCGGCACCGTCGCCAAACGCCAGGCGGTGATGAACCCCGAGAACACGATCTTCTCGATCAAGCGCTTCATGGGCCGCAAGGAGGCCGAAGTCAAAGAGGAGGAGACGATCGTCCCCTACGCCGTCGTCGCCGGCCCCAACGGCGACGTCCGCGTCGACGTGCGCGACAAGCAGTACAGCCCGCCGGAGATCAGCGCGATGATCCTGCAGAAGCTGAAGACCGACGCGGAAGCGAAGCTCGGCGAAGCGGTCGACAGCGCCGTGATCACCGTCCCCGCCTACTTCAACGACGACCAGCGCCAGGCGACCCAGGACGCCGGCAAGATCGCCGGGCTCGAGGTCAAGCGGATCATCAACGAGCCGACCGCCGCCTCGCTCGCCTACGGGCTCGACAAAGGCGAGGCCGACCACACGATCCTCGTCTTCGACCTCGGCGGCGGCACCTTCGACGTCTCGGTGCTCGAAATCGGCGACGGCGTCTTCGAGGTCAAGGCGACCGCCGGCGACAACCACCTCGGTGGCGACAACTGGGACAAAGCGATCGTCGAGTGGCTGGTCGCCGAGTTCAAAAAAGACCAGGGCGTCGACCTGGCCGCCGACAAGAACTCGCTGCAGCGTCTCTACGAGGCCGCGGAGAAGGCGAAGATCGAGCTCTCCTCGGCGCAGGAGACGCAGATCAACCTGCCCTTCATCACCGCCGTCGAGGGGCAGCCCAAGCACCTCGACATGAAGCTCAGCCGCTCGAAGCTGAACGAGCTGACCGCCGATCTGCTCGACCGCGTCGTCGGCCCGGTCAAACGGGCGCTCGGCGATGCCGACGCGACGATCGACCACGTCGTCCTGGTCGGTGGCATGACCCGGATGCCCGCGGTGCGCGAGAAGGTCAAGGAGCTGACCGGCAAAGACCCGCACCAGGGCGTCAACCCGGATGAGGTCGTCGCCGTCGGCGCCGCGATCCAGGCCGGCGTATTGGCCGGCGACGTCAAGGACGTGCTGCTGCTCGACGTCACCCCGCTGACCCTCGGCATCGAGACCAAGGGCGGCGTGATGACGAAGCTGATCGAGCGCAACACGACCATCCCGACGAAGAAGTCGGAGACGTTCACCACCGCGGAAGACAACCAGCCGTCGGTCGAGGTGCACGTGCTCCAGGGCGAGTCGGAGATGGCTGCGTACAACAAGACGCTCGGCAAGTTCCAGCTCGTCGGCATCCCGCCGGCGCCGCGGGGCATGCCGCAGGTCGAGGTCACGTTCGACATCGACGCGA
>DAIRWC010000261.1:0-2736 GCA_036802505.1 Solirubrobacterales bacterium | reverse complement strand
CCCCCCCAGGGTGTGGTCAAAGTCGGATGCGCCGAACAGCCGGCCGACAATGGAGGAGGAGCACGACATGGACCAGGACACCCGCATCCTCGAGCCGGTTCCGGCCGAGCACGAGATCCGCATCACCGCGACCCACTGGCTCGACGAGGTCGAGGTCGAGGAGAGCACCCTCGACTTCCCGGCGATCGAGGGAGACGTCTCGCACCGCGACCGGATCGACACCCCCCGCGTGCGCCACCTCTTCCCAGTCCCCGAGAACGCCGACTGGGAGGTCAGCGAGCTCAAGTACGACCACTACCGCGGCGCCGGCTGACCGGCGCATATCGGCGTCCTCGGTCGCTCGCGTGCAGAGCACGCCACGCTCCCTGCGTCCTTGATCTGCTTGGTCAGACGGCGCCGCGGCCCGCTGCGAGTTCGATTCTCTCCTCGTTGCTCGCGAAGAGGTAGCGGTTGATCTCGGCGAGGCCGCCGAGGTCGTGGACGTCCTCGTCCAGATAGGGGACGCGGATCACGCCCTTGGTGCGCAGCTCCTTGGCCAGGTGCTCGATGTTGCGGGCGTCGCGCTCGGCCAGCGCCTGGTAGTCGGCGAAGTTCTCGGCGACGCGTCCGGCCAGGTCGGCGTCTCCCAGCTTCTCGCTGAGCGCAGCCCCGAGGTCGTCTCCGTCGCCGCGCAGGCGCTCGGCCGGGTAGTGGACCTTGTTGACGACGACTCCACCGAAGGGCAGTTTCGCCTCGACCAGCTTGCGGTGGAAGTAGACGGCCTCGCCGATCGGCTCGCCCTGCGGGCCGCAGACGACGAGGAAGCAGGTATGGGGGTCGGCGAGCAGGTTGTTGACCCGCTTGGCGCGGGCCTGGAAGCCGTCGACCATGCCGCTGAAGGCGTTGAAGAACTCGGCCAGGTCGGCGATCAGGTCGAAGCCGACGATCCGCTTG
This sequence comes from Solirubrobacterales bacterium, assembly GCA_036802505.1. Taxonomy (GTDB): domain Bacteria; phylum Actinomycetota; class Thermoleophilia; order Solirubrobacterales; family 70-9; genus VRUE01. The sequence goes on along the minus strand of DAIRWC010000261.1, from coordinate 1,803 downwards.
AAGACCGAGAGGGCTACCGAGGCGCCGCGCCCGGCGACCTTTGCGGCGAACCCGGTCGGCTTCATGAACATCCGCAGCGAGCGGCCCTCGATGAACTGGGTGAGCCGTTTGGGCGCGTCGAGGAAGTCGAGCGCGTTGCGGGTCGGCGGCGTGTCGAGGACGAGCAGGTCGAAGCGCCCCTCGGTATGCAGCTCGAAGAGCTTCTCCATCGCCATGTACTCCTGCGAGCCGGCCAGCGCGTTGGAGATCTGCTGGTAGATGCGGTTGTCGAGGACGCGGTCGCGCGACTCCTCGTCGGGCGCCTGGCGGGCGACCAGCTCGTCGAAGGTCGCCTTGGCGTCGAGCATCATCGCCCACAGCTCGCCCTTCATCTCGATCCCGTGCTGCTCGAACAGGGCAGGGTCGACCCGCGTCGCCTCGTTGCCCAGCTCGCGCAGGCCGAGCGAGTCGGCGAGCCGCTTCGCCGGGTCGATCGTCAGCACGCAGACGCGCAGCCCGCGCGCCGCCATGCCGGTGGCGATCGCCGCCGAGGTCGTCGTCTTGCCGACCCCGCCGGAGCCGGCGCAGATGCAGATGTCCTTGCCCGCGAGGATCTCGTCGACGGCCGGCATCAGCCCAGTCTTTTCGCGAGCGTGTGCGCCGCCTCGACGCCCAGCTCGGGCTCGAAGAGGAAGGGCAGGGTCTTCACCGGCGCCTCTACGCGGCGGCGCAGGCGGGCCAGCTGGGCACGCTGTGACCGGGCGCGACCGTGCTCGGAGACGGCGGCGCGGGCGGCGGCGCGCACGCTCCCGTTCTCGCCCTCGGCCAGCTCGGCGAGGCGCTCCGACTCCTCTTTGGAGAAGCGCTCCGGGTAGAGCCCGTTGAGGTAGATGCGGTCGACGGCGACGCCCACCTCTGCGCGCAGCTCGCTCTCCAGCGCGGCGGTCTCGTTGACCGGCATCTCCTCCGGGAGGGCGACGATCGCGGTCCCGGTGTGCTCCTGGTCGGTGATCAGGCGGTCGAGCTGCTGCGCCTGGGAGTGGATCGGGCCGACGCGGGCGATCGCGGCGAAGGTGCGCGGCGTCTGCAGGAAGCCGATCCCGTGACCGGTCGCGGGGGCGTCGACGATCACCAGGTCGTACTTGCGCCCGCTCTTGACCTTGCGGTCGAGCTGGGCCAGCTCCCAGATCTTGCCGATCGTGACCAGCTCCTTGAGGCCGGGGGTGGCGGCGGCCAGGTAGGAGAAGATGCGGCTGCGGAAGAGCATGTCGCGCATCGCCCTTACCTTGAGCTGCAGCAGGACGTACTCGCGCATCGACTCGTCGGGGTCGATCGAGATCGACCAGAGGTTCTCCGCCATCTGGACCTCGTGGAAGCCGACCTCGGTGTGGTCGAAGATCCGCGAGGCGTTCTCCTGCGAGGAGACCTCGCAGACGATCGTGCGCTTGCCTTCCTCGGCGGCGCGGAGCCCCAGCGCGACCGCGACGGTGGTCTTGCCGACTCCTCCCTTGCCGGTCACGAAGACCAGTCGCTTGTCGAGTAGTTCTGGGATTGGGGTGATTCCTAGCAATTTCGGTGGGTGGCAGGAAAAACGGGCGGTCATGCGAATACCCGCGCAATGGGATTCCTTAGCCGCAAGAACAAGTCCGCGCCCGCCCCCGTGGTTGAAGAGCCGCATCCGATCGTCGAGGAGTTGGAGGCGATGGAGGAGGCTGTGCCTGAGCGTACTCGGGATGACGAGGGCTCTGGGGCCTCAGCCGCGGGTCCTGTCGCGGAGGATGACGAGAGCACCCGGCCCGCGGGTCCTGTCGCGGAGGGTGCACC
>DAIRWC010000260.1:0-2740 GCA_036802505.1 Solirubrobacterales bacterium | reverse complement strand
CGTTGGAGTCGAGGTCGGGTGCGAAGCCGCCCTCGTCGCCACCCGCGGTCGAGAGCCCCTTCGAGGCGAGGCTCTTCTTCAATGCGTGGAAGACCTCGGTGCCGACCCGCAGGCACTCGGCGAAGCTCGATGCACCGGCCGGCACGACCATGAACTCCTGGAAGTCGACCGAGTTGTCGGCGTGGGCACCGCCGTTGAGCACGTTCATCATCGGCACCGGCAGGAGGCTCGGCTCGCCGCCGCCGTAGAGCTCGGTCAGGTAGCGGTAGAGGGGTTGGCCGGAGTCGGCCGCCGCCGCCTTCGCCGCCGCCAACGAGACGCCGAGGATCGCGTTGGCGCCCAGCCGGCCCTTGTTCGGCGTGCCGTCGAGCTCGATCATCGTCTCGTCGAGTGCGCCCTGCTCGGCGGCGCGCGCGCCGGTCAGGGCGGCGGCGATCTCGCCGTTGACGTTCGCGACCGCGCCGGACACCCCCTTGCCGCTCCAGGCGGCGCCGCCGTCGCGCAGCTCGACCGCCTCGAACTCGCCGGTCGAGGCGCCGGAGGGCACCGCGGCCAGCCCGCGCGCGCCCGAGTCGAGGACGACCTCGACCTCGACCGTGGGGTTGCCGCGCGAGTCGAGGATCTGGCGCGCGTGGATGGAGGAGATGGCGCTCATGGAAGGCGCGCCAGTCTATCGACGGCCGGCGGTCGCGTCCGTGGCGCTATTCGCCGGTTTCGGCGGGCGGTGCTTCTTCGGTCGGCGCCGGCACGGCGCCTTCCGGCAGACCGGTGGCTCCGGCTTCTTCTTTGCCGGATTCCGCTTTCGGTATCGGCCGCTGGGCCAGCGGTTTGCCCTTCGGTTCCAGCGGCGTCACCGTTCCAGGCAGGGCCGGGACCAGCTGGGACACCGGCGCCGGGCAAGCTTCGGGCAGGCCGCCTTTCGGGCTGGCTTCGTAGCAGGCTTCGGGTGCCGTTTTGGCGTGCCCGCTGCCCTTGTAGTTCGCGCAGCGTTCGGTCGTGAAGTCGGAGGCGCAGAAGCTCCGCTGCTTCCATTCGGTCTGGAAGCTGGTGACGAAGTTGGCGAAGTATTCCTGTTCGTCGCGCTGCGCCAACGTGCTCTGGATCTGGCTTTCGACCGTTTTCAGTTCCTGGACGCTTTCCGGCGTCGAGTTGACCACTTCGTAGACGACGTAGCCGCCTTTGCCTTTGGTCGGCCCCTTGAGCTCGCCTTCCGGCGTGCCGAAGACTTCCGCGTTGAGCGGTTCTTCGAGCGTGCCTTCCTGAACTTCTTTCTGCAGGCCGCCGCTTTCTTTCGTCGTCGGGTCTTCCGAATACTTCTTCGCGACCTTTTCCCAGTTCTTCGCCGAGTTGTCCTTGCCAAGCGCATCCGCAGCTTCTTCGGCTTTCTTGCGGTCTTTGGTCAGGACCGTGCGGACGTCGCGGCTCGGTTTCGTCGTGAACTGGGTGGCCTTTGCCGCTTCGTAGTAGGCCTTGACTTCGTTCTGGCTCGGCGTCGGGGCTTTTTCTTTCAGCTGCGCTTGCAGTTGTTCGCTCAGATTTTTGATCAGCACTTTTTCATTGACGTCGGCGTTCGTGAAGTGGGATTCCTTGAGGAATTTCTGGAATTCGGCGGGCGATTTGAAGCTTTCTTTCTTCACTTTCTTAACTTCCGCGGCGACTTCCTTTTCGGTCACTTCGATGCCCCACTGAGCGGCCAGCCCCTGGATCCAGATCCCTTCGAGGACCGAGTTGACCGCCGATTCCTTGATTTCGTCGTATTTGGGATCGCCCGGTTTCGGCGTCGTTTTTTCGCCCGCCCCAGCCGCAGCCAGTTCGATCGCATGTTCGACTTTGGAGACCGGCACCGAACCGATATCTCCCGGCGCGTCCTGGACCACCGCGGCGTCGCCGGAAGGAATGCTCGGATCGCCAATACCCACCGAGACCCCGACGATGACGAAGAGGGCGATGAAAGCGACGCCGAAGACGAGCAGACCAAGGCGGCGCGCGGCCAGGGGACCGGAGGCTTTACCGCCTCCGCCCTTGCCAGACGTCCCTTTCCTACCCCGGTCCGGACTCACGAAGCTGGGAGCATATCTTTTTCGACCAAATCTGAGCGGCCGGCCTCGCGCAGACCCTCTGCCATGGCCAAAACAGCGGCGAGACGTGCCTCGGGCTCGTCGGGAACGCGCACCGAGGCGGTCTTCTCGCGCCACTCGTACAGCGCCCCCTCGACCTGCTCGCGCAGCGCGCTCGCCGCCTCGGAATCGAGCTCGATTCCGACCACGCTGAGGCGCCCGCCGCGCAGCTCGACGCTGCGCGCTCCGGCCAGGCGCAATTCGATCCGCGCCCGTTGCAAGGCCAGCAGGTTCTCGGCCTCGACCGGCGGCGGTCCGAAGCGGTCGCTGAGCTCGTCGCGGATCGCCCGCAGGTCGCCCGGCGCCCGGGCGGCGACGATGCGCCGGTGGACGTCGATCTTCGCCGCCTCGAAGGGGATGAAGGAGGCCGGCAGGTAGGCGTCGACGGGGACGTCGAAGCGCAGCGGCTCCGGCGCCTCCGCACCCTCCTCCCCCGCCGCGCTCGCCTCGGCCACGGCCTCGTCGATCATCTGGCAGTAGAGCTCGAAGCCGACCGCGGCGACGTGGCCCGACTGCTCGTCGCCGAGCAGGTTGCCGGCGCCGCGGATGTCGAGGTCGCGCATCGCGATCCGGAAGCCGGAGCCGAGCTCGGTGTGGTCGGCGAGGGTCGAGAGCCGCGCCGC
>DAIRWC010000259.1:0-2743 GCA_036802505.1 Solirubrobacterales bacterium | reverse complement strand
CTAGATGACCGGTCCCCCGGCGCCGATAGCTTCTGGCCGATGTCCGATGTGGTCGCCCTGCTGCTTGCCGCATCCGCGACGGCGCTCGCCACCGGGCTCGGTGCGGTGCCGGTCTTCTTCCTCGGCGAGCGGGCCGAGCTGTTGACGCCGATCCTGCTCGGCTTCGCGGTGGGGGTGATGGGGGTCGCCGCGGTCGCCGGCTTGCTGATCCCCGCCACCGAAGAAGGCTCGACGGCCGATGTGATCGCGGGGCTTGCCGTGGGGATCGGCTTCCTGCTGCTGGCGCGCCGGCACATGCGCCCGGACGCCGGCTTCATGGGTCGCACCGGTCCGGGCACGCGCACTTCGGCTCTCGTCTTCCTTGTCCTCTTCGTCCACAGCCTGCCCGAGGGCCTTGCGATCGGCACCGCCTACGCGTCTGACCGCGCCGGGCTCAGCCTCTTCGTGATCCTCGCGATCGGGATCCAGAACGTGCCCGAGGGGACCAGCGTGGCGATCCCGATGGCGGCGGCCGGGTTCGGCCGGGTTCGCCAGTTCTGGGCCGCCGTGGCGACCAGCGCGCCGCAGCCGGTCGGGGCGTTGCTGGCCTACCTCGCGGTCGAAGAGATCGGCGGCCTGCTGCCGTTTTCCTTCGCCTTCGCGGCCGGGGCGATGCTGGCGCTGATCGCGATCGAGATGCTGCCAAGCGCATACGCCGGCGCGGCACGCGCCGGGCCAAGCGCGGGCGTCGCCCTCGGCGCCGCTCTGATGCTGGCGCTCAGCCTCGTTCTGGGCGTCTAAGAACCTCTAAGCGATCCTGCCGGACTCGAGGTCGACCGCGACGGTTTCGCCCTCGACTTTCGGGTCGCTCGGGCGGTACTCGATCGTGAGCCGGTTTACATTCATGTCGACGGTGACGGTCAGGTAGCCGAAGTGGACGATGGGGTCGGCGACGAGGGTGTACTCGCCCTGCGTGATGCCCGCTTTGACTTTGGTTCGCGGGCGGGTCTCGCTGAAGCCGCCGGCGCCGGCGACCACGTAGGGGATTTCACGCTCGCCGACCTTGCGGGTGAAGCGCTGGTAGAGGTGAGCGTGGCCCGAGAGGACGGCGTCGGGCCAGAGGCCGGCGTCTTCGAAGGCGCTGGTCAGGTCCTTGTCCAGCCCCGCCGAGCCCGGATGCTCGGAGACCGAGGCCGGTGGGTGGTGGCAGGTGACGATCACCGCGCGCTCCCCGGCTTCCCGTTCGGGCTTCAAGCGCTTCAGCTCGTCTTTGAGGAACTCGAGCTGCTCGTCGCCGGCGTCCGGGTAGCGGCCGCCCTGGGTGGAGAGGACGCCCGGCCCGTCGAGCGCGTTGGTGTAGAGGGCGACGATCGAGACGAACGGGGCGTCGAGGGTGAAGTAGACGCCGGGCTGGTTCATCGTGCTGCGCATCAGCCCGCCGGCGTCCTCGGCCGGCCCGGGGACTTCGGCACAGAAGTTGCGCAGAAAGGCGGTGAGGGTCTCTACCGAGGGCGTGTCGGGGCTGGATCCGAAGACCATCGCGTCGTGGTTTCCGGGGTGGGCGAAGATCGGCCGGTCGTAGTTCCGGAAGGGCTCGTAGAACTGGTCGTAGTAGTACTGGCCCTCGCCGAAGTTGTAGACGATGTCGCCGAGGTGGAAGAAGAAGGCGGGGGCCGCGTCGCCTCCTTTTGCGACGTCCTCCGCCATCAGGTCGGCGACCCCCGCCTCGTGGCGGATCGCGGTGGCCATCTTCTGGCTCCTGTTGACCTTCGCGGCGCCGGTGTCTCCCACAGCGTTGAAAGTCAGCTTTTTGGCCGCGACGATCGGCCCAAGGACGTCTTGCCCGAGCACGTCGGCCAGGTCGAGGCGAGGCGGATTCACCCGGGGCGGCGGGACCTTCTGGACGTCTTCCTTGTGCTTTTCGTAGTAGGGCGAGTTGTAGTAGGCCTCACTGGTGTTTTCGATCTGGAACGCGGTCTCGTCCGGGCTGGGCTGCCCCTCCGCGAACAACCGGTCGTCCTTGCCAGTCAGCCGCTTTGCCAGGTCCGCCATCTCGTCCCTTCCAATTGGAATTTCTTGATCGGATTCTGAACATACCTAAACAAGTACAAGGGTGGCAAGGGCGTTGAAGCGGGTCTATGCTCAAAACTCTTCCTATCCCAATCCATAGAAGGGATTTACCATGGGTGCTCAGGAGAACAAGCAGGTCGCCGAAGACGCCTACAGGGCGTTCGGCAACGGCGACGCCGCCGCCGCGATGGAGAACATGGACGACGCGATCGTCTGGACGGTGCGGGGCGACAACGCCCTGACCGGTACCTACAACGGCAAGCAAGAGATCGGAGAGCTCTGGGGAAAGCTCCTCGGCAAAGAGTTCAGCACCGACCCGCACGATTTCATCGCCGAGGGCAACAAGGTGATCGTCCTGACCACCGTCACCCTCGCCGGCAATGCGGTCGAGAGCGCCGACGTGCTCACCTACGACGACGCGGGCAAGCTGGTCGCCTTCGACACGCTCAGCGACCCGACCAACGCGAACAAGGTGTTCCCGAAGTAGAGGCTCAGCTCAGCTCGTCGGCGGCGCGCAGCCGGTGCCGCCGACCAGCATCCCGGAGCCGAGGTGGGCGCCGAGCACCGGCCCGACCTCGGTGCAGAAGAGCGGCTCGCTGCTGAAGATCGCCGTGCCCTCGGCGACCAGGGTGGCCGCGTCGCCGGGCGACTGGGCGTGTTGGACGAACCACTCGTCGGCGCCGCGGTCTGGCTC
>DAIRWC010000258.1:0-2743 GCA_036802505.1 Solirubrobacterales bacterium | reverse complement strand
GTGGAGCTGGCAGGGGCAGATGGGGCGAGCAGCACGCATCCCAGCGCAATGAATGCGGCGAAGGTTGCCATCGCCTTCGCATAGGTCGGCTTTCCGCGCAGCCTGCTTGCCATCTCTTCTCCCATCCGCTTATGGCACTTGCTCGGAGCGACCCTATTGCGCGTGGCCAGGCTCTGCAAGCCGATCGGCGAAACCCAACGAGCAGTTTGTGTGCAGTCGCTGCCCCTTTGCGCGATTTGCGAGCGCATCGACTGCCAGCAGTAGACGTCCGCATCGGATGAGGAACCGTAGCGCTTCGGATCGTCAACGAGCAATCAACCGCGGTGATGCACACGCGGTCTGACCGTGAAGCGGGCATCGCCGGTGTCCAGCTCCTGGGTCGCGAACTCGGGGCAGGGGGTGGGCGTCTGGCCTTCTACCGGGGGCGGGCAATATGGGCCCCGCTCCAGAAACACGGTCACCCGGTGCGAGCCCCTGCACCATCCGTGAGCCGGTGGTGTCAGCGGGACCTGCTCGATCGCGCCAGCCGCTCCGGTGTCGATGGTGGGCGGCTCGGCTGGCGTGCACGAGGCTCTCGCGCCGACCGGTGGCGCGACTTGGACGCGGTAGTCCACCGCGAGCACGCCCTGATGTCCTGTCGCGTCCCGCAAGGTAAAGGTGAGACTGAAGCGAGTGTGTCGCGTGCCGATAGTGGGCTGCAGCCGCGGGTGGGTGCGTTCCCTGCTCGGGGCCTTCGGTGGTCCTGACGACTCGGGCGTGCTGTTGGTAGGCAATACGGTCACCACCGTGGCGGTCTCTGCGCCGATTCCAGCAGACCCAGCCACCTCACCCTGGCCCTCGGCGACCGTAGCGGCAGCCACCCCGGCACCCATCACCAGTATCAAGGCGGCGATACGGGTCGCTCGCATGGCTCAAGCGTAGCTCGCGGCTCGCTCCTGGCCCGGACGAGCCGCAACGGTCTCCGCGACGCTCCGCGAGCTTCTGCTCTCGCGTGGTTGCGAGCGTGCCGGGCTGGCGCCATCCACGCTCTCGCTCTGGACGAAATGCGAGAGCGCAGGACGCGGAGCCATCCGCTGTCGCTCAGCGCGAATAGCGGATGCCCGAAGGCAAGCGGTCGCCCGTATCCCTCTCTCGCCGAACGGCGTATCACTCTCGTATCACGGATCACCCCGCGTCCCCTCGCATAGGCTCGCGCAGCACTTTCAATTTGGCCTGCTGCGTGGCTATGCGAAGCCATGCGAGGCGAAGGTCTTAGTCGGGGAGACAGGATTTGAACCTGCGACCGCTCGGCCCCCAGCCGAGTGCGCTACCAGACTGCGCCACTCCCCGTGGCTGCTCCGCATTCTGACGGATTCGGGCAAACTACCTAGGCGACGCGGATCCCATGTGAAGATGACCGTGCACGCGGTGGTAGCTCAACGGTAGAGCCTCGCCCTTCCAAGGCGATGATGCGGGTTCAATTCCCGTCCGCCGCTTTCTTCGTAACAGGGCATCCGGGGCACTATGCGAACGTCCGTTCGCCTCACTAAATTGCCCCAAGATGAGGCTATGCGGGCGCTGCAAAGAGGAGAAGCCGCCGGGCGAATTTGCCTGGCGGCGAAAAGCTCGTGGGCAGCGTGACAACTATTGCCGGTCCTGCCGAACTGCCTACAAGCACGAGCACTACTCCAGCAACAAGCAGCGCTACATCGATTCTGCCCGTCGGCGCACGGAGAGAATCGTCGCCGAGCGCACCGCCTATCTCGTTTCGTTCTTTCGCGAGCATCCATGCGTGGATTGCGGGGAGGGCGATCCGCTCGTTCTGGAGTTTGACCACGTGGGAGGAAAGCGGTTCGGCATCGACAAGGGCGTGCGCGAGCGGCCCTGGAAGGACGTCCTCGCCGAGATCGAGAAGTGCGAGGTCGTCTGCGCCAATTGCCATCGGCGCCGGACAAATCGTCGAGGAGGCTTCATCCGCTCCGTGGTTCTTGCCGATAGGACGGGCGATCAATCGGGTGGGGGCTAGACGCCCGACTCTAGCGCTGAGCGAGGCCCTCTCACGTTTCCCCGCATAGGCTCGTTGTAATGGATATGGAGAGGCGAGATCTCAGCTTTCGAGTCGGCGGCGATGCCTGCGCGGCCTGGCTCTACCCGGCGGTCGGTGGCCCGGCGGTTGGGCCGATCATTGTCATGGCCCATGGGCTCTCGGGAACCCGGCGGGACCGGCTTGGGCCCTTTGCCGAGCGCTTCGCGGACGCGGGCATAGCTGCCCTCCTCTTCGACCACCGCGGCTTCGGCGACAGCGGCGGCGAGCCGGACCTCTTCCATCCCTCCCGCCAACTCGAGGACTGGCGCGCGGCGATCGGCTTTGCCCGTTCGCTGCCGGGCATCGATCCCGATCGCGTCGCCACCTTCGGCTCATCGATGGGCGGCGGCAACGCGCTCGCCGCCGCCGCGGACGACCCGCGAATCGCCGCGGCGATCAGCCAGGTCCCCTTCCTCGATATGTGGCGCCAAGCCCACCGCTCCTCGCCCCTGGTCAGCGCACGAGCGGTGCTTGCGGCGGTCATGGGGCGTCATTTGCCGGCGGTCGGGCAGCCGGACGAGGCGGCGTTCATCAACGCGCCGGGTGGCGAGGAGGGCTGGCGCCACGTCGTCGCCACCGGCGAGGACTCACGCTGGCGCAACCGGGTCTCGGCCCGCTGGCTGCTCGGCCGTCCCTACCGGCCCGCCCGCCATGCGGCCAAGCTCCACTGCCCGTGGC
>DAIRWC010000257.1:0-2776 GCA_036802505.1 Solirubrobacterales bacterium | reverse complement strand
GTGTAGACCCTACCAACTAGACTCTAGTCAACTAGACTCTAGTCAACTAGAGTTAGCTACGGGGCAGTCGCCCAGCCGACCCGCTTTGCCGCCGAGTAGTGCCGCTGCAGCAGCTCCACGGCCGTGCTCTCGTCACCTGCCGCGATCACGCAGCAGAAGCCACAGCCCATGTTGAAGACCTCGTGCATCTCCTCGTCGGGAACCCCGGCGCGCTCCTGGATCAGCTCGAAGATCGGCGGGACAGGGAGGGGATCGTCGATCTCGTAGGCGACATCGGCGGCGAGGCGGTTCAGGTTCTTGAGGCCCCCGGAGGTGATGTGGGCGAGGCCGCGGACGTCGACCTCGGAGCGCAGCAGCTCCATGATCGGCTTGACGTAGATCTCGGTCGGCTCGAGCAGGGCGTCGCCCAGGGGGCGCCCGAGCCGGCCTTCGGGGTCCTCGTCGAGGGAGAGCCCGTCGAGGGCCGAGCGCGCCAGCGTGTAGCCGTTGGAGTGGATCCCGGAGGAGGGCAGGCCGATGATCGCGTCGCCCGGCTCGACGGCGGAACCGTCGACGATCGCGTCCAGCGCGACCGTGCCGAAGCAGGCGCCGGCGATATCGAAGCCGCGCACCATGTCGCCCAGCTGCGCGAGCTCGCCGCCGGGGATCTCGATTCCGGCCAGCTCGGCACCGCGGGCCAGGCCGACGCCGATCTGCTCGCAGACGTCCGGGTCGGCGCGCTCGATCGCGATGTAGTCGAGCATCGCCAGCGGCTCGGCGCCGACGCAGATCACGTCGTTGACGTTCATCGCGACGCAGTCGATCCCAACCGTGTCGAAGCGCCCGAGTTGCTCGGCGACCAGCAGCTTGGTCCCGACGCCGTCGGTGGAGAGCGCGACCCCGGTCCGCTCGTCGAGCTTGATCACGCTCGCGTAGTGGCCGGGCAGGGGCACCTGTCGCGTGGGCCGGTCCAGCTGGATTGCACCCAGGGCGCGAACCAGCCCGGCGACGGCGGAGTCCGCCGCCCCCTGGTCGACTCCAGCCTTCCCGTAGGCGTCCGCGTCGCTCACGCGGGCGATTCTTTCAGGCGGGTCGGTAGGTCGGGGGCGGGCTCGAAGATGTACTTGTGGCCTTTGCGCCGCCGGGTCAGCAGACCACGCTCCGCGAGTCCGCGCAGATCGGAGCGCGCGGTCTCGTGGGACACCCGGTGGCTCATCGCGTGGCTGTCGAAGGAGTAGGACGCGTCGGGCTCGCGGGTCGCGTCGATGAGTAGCGCCAACTGCCTCCCGTTCAGGTCGTCGTCGGCTCGCAGCATTCGCTCGATGTCCTGCACTTCGGAGATCTTGCGCTGCAGATAGACGTGCAGGTCCTCGATCGCCCGCTCGATCACGCCCAACTGGTGAATCAGGAAGTAGGTGGTGTCGCCCTGGTCGGTCTCCGTCTCCATGAACGCCCGCGCGTACTGCGCCGGTGCTTTGCGGATCAGCCGCGAGATCGGCAGGTACTCGGCGAGCCAGTAGCCGCGCGTGTGCATCGCCCAGAAGAAGAGGATCCGCGCCGTGCGGCCGTTGCCGTCGGCAAAGGGGTGGTCGTAGGCGAGCCAGAAATGAAGCAGCACGGCGCGCATGACCGGATGGATGAACTGCCCGTCCTCGCTGCTTTCGTTGGCGAATTTGCAGAGGAGCCGGATCCGCTCCGGCAGTTGCTCGGCCGGCGGCGGAACGTGGATCGGTTGTGCGTCGTCGCGGTCGAAGACCGCAACCCGCGGCTCTCCCGGGCGCTGCAGACGCCCGGCGGCCGCTGGATCGTCGAGGGTGCCCTCGGTGACGATCCGGTGCAGCTCGAAGATCGACTCAGGGTTCAGTGCCCCGTTCATCTCCTCGCGCATGAACCGCAGCGCCCGGTAGTTGTTGACGATCATCCGCTCGCTGCGGTCGCTCGGCTCCCGGCCACTCCGCAGCAACTCCTTGGCGACCACACGAGAGGTGGTTGCGCCCTCCAGCTGGCTGGAACGGATCGCCTCCTCCATCAATGAGTTGACCAGGAAGCGCCGCCCCGCCCGCCGCTCGGAAGTCACCACCTCGTCCATCGCGACCTCTCCGCCGCAGCGCTGGTCGATGTGGTGCAGGCTGCGCAGCATGCTGTCCGGCAGGCTGAAGCGGAATTGGTTTCCGACCGAGTCGGCCAGGGGTACCTCGCGCAATTCGAACTCCCTGGCGGTCTTGACCTGCAGCCACCATTGCTCGCTGCTCAACCCATCGGGGGGATTGAGGTGGCGAAGCTTGTCCCAGTGGAGATAGCGCTCCCTCGTCCTCGGGTCGACTGGCGCACCGATCGTGGCGACCAGCGCATCGGCATCGAGCTTGTCTCCCAGCTCATCTATGGACGGTGCCTCGGCTACATACATCGCAACTCCCAATCAACTCCAAGTTTCTCCAAGATTTGGAATTGTAGCCGAACTCCCAATCAACTCCAAGTTTCTCCAAATTTTGGAGTTCGCTCCTATCGGCGGAGTTTTGCAAGCACGACAGCCGCCAATCCCGCTCGGTAAGCCGCATACGGCCACAGTGCCCGGTCGCGCTCGACCAGGCCGATCAGGCGTTGGGAGGCGAGGGTGGAGGCGAAGGAGGCGACGACGCCGATCGCCATCGAGCGGCGCAGCGAGGGAGAGGCGCCGCGGCGGCGTAGGCGCTCGCCCTTGAGGATGGTGGCGCCGACGATGATCGCCAGCGCGATCGTGCGCTAGAGCAGGTTTGCCTGGTCGCGCGAGAAGCCCCGCCAGCGGGCCGCCGCGAGG
>DAIRWC010000256.1:1294-2787 GCA_036802505.1 Solirubrobacterales bacterium | reverse complement strand
CCGCAGCTCCGACACCGGGCTCGTGACCGGCGACGTCGCGCCCGCCATCCGCCGCTCCGTCTCCGTGATGTAATCCCGGGTGAGCGGCACCGCGCTTTGCTCGTGCGCGAGCTGGACCTGGAAGATCATCATGTTCTCGCGCCGGAACGACAGCTCCGCGCCGGCCAGATAGAACTCCCACATCCGGCAGAATCGCTCGTCGTAGAGTTCCGCCACCCGCGCCCGGTTGGCCTGGAACCGCCGGTCCCACTCGCGCAGCGCGGCGAAGGCGACCGACTTGCCGGGGACGCGCCGCTGCGTGCGCGCGTCGATGTCGGGCACCCAGGCATAGCGCAAGGGCGTGTGGCAGTAACAGAAATGAGTTGCCGACTTCGCCGGCGGGAAGCTGCGCACGAAGGCATGGCTGGAGGTCAGCACCGTGTCGTAGCTGCCGTCGACGTCGATCAGCTTCCAGGCGGCCGACATCAGCGGCAGCGCCAGCTCGCGGCGGTCGCGCAGAGCCGGCCAGCGGTCCAGCAGCGTCGTCGTCACCTCGCGCCCGCCGAAATCGAACTGGGCGTCGCGATCCCAGGTCAGCGCGTAGAGGTCGGCGTCCGGGTAGGCCTGGGCCATCGCCTCGAAGGTCTTCTCGCTGCCCGCCCGTACGGCCAGCCACTCGTGCGCTATCGCGAGCCTTGCCACCGCGACCCGCCTAGACGAACTGCCCGGGTGGGTTGGCGGCGCGCCAGCGGGCGATTGCGCTGCTCAGGTCGGTCTCGTACTCGAAGCCGCGCCGGCTCAACTCGTGCGCCTGGATGTTGGTCGAGGCGACCAGCTTCCTGACCCGGTCGGGGTCGAAGGTCTTGAGGCCGAGGGCGCTGAGCAGGCGGGCGATGCCCAGCATCGGGCCGGCGGGGATCGTGCCGCGCGGCCTCGGCAGCCCGCCGACTTCGTGGAACGCCTCGCAGATCGCCTCCAGCGTCGGCGGCTCGGGGTAGCCGTAGTTGTAGGTGACGACCGGGTCGGCGGCACCCCACATGAAGTAGAGCGACCCGATCAGGTCGTCGACGTAGCCGCACGCCTTGAGCGTGTCCTTGCGCCCTGGATAGAGGAAGAAGCCCTTGCGCAGACCCCGTGCGAGACGGGTGAAGTTGCCGTTTTCGCCGGGGCCGAAGACGGCAGCCGGGCGGACGACGACGAGGCGGCGCTCGCCGTCCTCCTCCACCCAGGCGCGGTGGATCCCCTCGGCCTCGAGCTTGGACTTGCCGTAGGCGCTGGTCGGGGTGAGCGGCGAGGTCTCGACCCGGGGCTCCTCGGTCGGCCCGTAGACCGAGATCGAGCTGGTGAAGAAGAGGGAGGTCACGCCACAGCGGCGGCAGAAATCGGTCACGTTGCGGGCGCCGGCGACGTTGGTCTCGAAGTACTCGTGGTCGGGGTGACCGGGAGTGCGGTGGACCGCCGCCAGGTTGAAGACGAGCGGATCGGCGGCCTCGGGCTCGAGCGCGATCGGCTCC
>DAIRWC010000256.1:0-1284 GCA_036802505.1 Solirubrobacterales bacterium | reverse complement strand
CGTCCACCGCCTCGAAGCGCGCGCCGGCGGGGACGCCGTCCGGAACCTGCAGATCGGCGACCGTCACCGAGGCGCCGGCCGCGGTCAGGCTGGCGACGAGATGACTGCCGATGAAGCCGGCACCGCCGAAGACGACGGCGCGCCTGTTGCGCAGATCGATAGCGGCGGCGTCCAAGCGCGCAAGCCTGCCAGATCTCTATGCTTCGCGCCGCATGAGCAGCCTCACTCTGGTCACTGGTGGCGCCGGGTACGTCGGCGCCGAGGCAGTCACGGCCCTGCTCGACGCGGGGCGAGACGCGCGCGTCCTCGACAGCCTCTTGCACGGCCAGGATCAGATCGCGAAAGACCTCGAGGCGCGCGGTGCCGACGTGCGGATCGCGAATATCCGCGACGACGAGGCACGGCGATCGGCGCTCGAGGGAGCCGAGTCGGTCGTCCACCTCGCCGCGATCGTCGGCGATCCCGCCTGCGCTCGCAATCCCGAGCTGGCCCGCGAGACCAACGTCGAGGCGACGCGCTCGCTGGTCGAGGACGCCGGCGCCGCCGGGGTGTCTCACCTGATCTTCGCCTCGACCTGCTCCAACTACGGGCGCATGGCCGACCCGGAGACGCCGGTCGACGAGGAGGCCCCGCTCGCGCCGGTCTCCCTCTACGCCGAACAGAAGGTCGAGATCGAGAAAATGCTGCTGGAGAACGGCAGCGGGCCGACCGTACCCACCTGCCTGCGCTTCGCGACGGTGTACGGCGCGGCGCCGCGGATGCGCTTCGACCTGACCGTCAACGAGTTCACGCGCGAACTCTGGGACGACCGCGACCTGGAAGTCTTCGGCGAGCAGTTCTGGCGCCCCTACGTGCACGTGCGCGACGCGGCGCGGGGAATCGTCAGGGTGCTCGAGGCCGGGCCGGATGAGGTCGGTGGCGACGTCTTCAACGTCGGCGACAGCGACGAGAACTACCGCAAGCTCGACCTGGTCGAGATCATCTCCGGCGTCGTCCCGCGGGGCAAGGTGAGCTACGTCCACCGCGACGAGGACCCGCGCGACTACAAGGTCGCCTTCGAGAAGATCCGCGAGCGGCTCGGCTTCGAGCTGACGATGAAGGTCCCCGACGGCGTCGCCGAGGTCGCCAAGGGCCTCGACGACAGTGCCTTCGGCGATCCCTTCGCCGCCAAGCACCGCAACACGCCCTAGCGGCCGACTCCACGGCCGACCCCCAAGACGGGATGGCGGGTACGCATCTGCGTGAATTGATACCCCAGCGCTGCGCGCTGGGGTAAATCTGGCG
>DAIRWC010000255.1:0-2804 GCA_036802505.1 Solirubrobacterales bacterium | reverse complement strand
GCTGCGGACCGGCTCGACCGCGACGACGCGATCGTCTGCGAGGCAGGGCGCGCACCGTGAAACTGCAGCTGCCGGAGAATCGGCGACGCAAACGTCTGCTGATCGCGATCGTCGCCGCCGCGATCGCCGCCGGCTACTACCTGCTCAGCCGGGTGATCCCGCACGACGAACTGCAGGGGCTGCTGGAAGACATCTCCAACGCGCTCGGCGCCTGGACCTACCTCCTTGTCGGGGTCTTCGCCTTCGCCGAGACCGGCGCCTTCGTCGGCCTCGTCGTGCCCGGCGAGACGGTGATGCTGCTGGGCGGCGCGGTCGCGGGACAGGGCGCGATCAGCATCTACCTGCTGATCGCCGTCGCCTGGTTCGCCGCCTGGGCCGGCGACACGACCAGCTTCTTCCTCGGCCGCAGGCTCGGCCGCGAGTTCGTGATGCGCAACGGCCCCCGCTTCGGGATCAGCCACGAGCGCTTCGAGAAAGTCGAGGACTACTTCTCGCGGCATGGCGGCAAGACGATCTTCATCGGCCGCTTCGTCAGCCTCGTGCGCGCCTTCGCCCCCTTCATCGCCGGCAGCTCGGGCATGCGCTACCGAGCCTTCGTCCCCTACAGCATCCTCGGCACCGGGCTGTGGGCCAGCGCCCACATCCTGATCGGCTACTTCTTCTCGCGCAGCATCGACACCGCCGCCAAGTACGCCGGCAAAGGCGCCTTCCTGCTCGCCACGCTGATCGTCGTCGTCGTCGGCGCGGTTTGGCTGGTCCGCCACTTCCGGGTCGAGCCGAACCGGCGAGCGGCGGTGCGCTGGATGGAGGGACACTGGGCGACGCGGTGGATCGTCGTGCTCGCCCGCCGCTTCCAACCGCAGCTCAGCTTCCTCTGGGACCGGGTGACGCCGGGCGGCACCTTCGGGCTCGAATTCACCTCGCTGATGGCGACCCTCGCCGTCGCCGCGTTCGTCCTGATTGCCTACACGGTGATCGTCAACGGCGACCCCGGCCCCACGCCCGGCGACATCACCGCGATGGAAATCGCCGAAAAGCTGCGCACCGCCTGGCTCGTCGACATCGCCAAGCTGGTCACGGCGCTCGGCTCGGGCGCGATCTGCTGGCCGCTGGCCGCGGTCGCGGCGGCGATCCTCGCGGCTCGCCGCCGCTGGGCAGAGCTCGGCGTGCTGGTCGCCGGCATGGCGATCGTCATCGTCGGCGTCCACGGGATCAAGGACGCAGTCGACCGGCCGCGGCCAGGCGTAGGTCTGGTTTCCGTCTCCGGGTCCTCCTTCCCCAGCGCGCACGCGGCCTACTCGACCTTCTACGTCTGGCTGGCGGTGACGATCGTGATGCGCCTGCGCGTCGGGATGGCGCGGGGAGCGCTTGTGGTCGCGGCCGGGATCGCCCTCACCGCCCTGATCGGCCTCTCGCGCGTCTACCTCGGCGTCCATTACATGAGCGACGTCAGCGCCGGCTGGGCGCTTGGCGCCGCGGCCTTCTCGCTCTGCGCCGCCGTCGCCCTGGTCGTGACGACGATGCGATCGACGCAAGGGCCGGACCACACTTCAGACGGGACCTTGCGGCAGAATGGGCACCGTGCTGCCGCTCGCCCTGCAGAAGATCGAAAATGAGTACCTGCTCTTCGGCGGCGCGGGGCTGGTCAGCCTGGTCGCTTTCGTCGTCCTGATCTTCGTCCCCGCGATCGGCTCTTTCGGGCGCATCTGGGAGAAGACGGCAGCAGGGGTGCTTTCGGTAATCGTGCTCGTCGCGCTGGTGCTCACCGGTGTCGTCGTGGGCCTTGCGATCGTCTACTACTACAACGACATCGTCGAAATCGTCGGGTGACGGCCGATGACCACCGGCTCGAAGGGGCAGGAAAGTCCTGCAAAGCCTGCTGATCAGGGGACGTTGGATGCGCTCTCCGAAGCTGTTGAGTCGGGGGCTGGGTTGCCCGCGGTGGCCCGGGCTGCCGCTCGGGTGCTGGATGCCAGCGTTGCGCTGATCGAGCGGTCGGGGGCGGTCTTGGCGGTGGCCGGGGCTTCGCCGGACCAGGAGGAGAAGCTGCTGGCTGGCGGGGAGCGGGTGACTTCTGTGGAGCTGCGAGTGGCCGATGCCGCCGTCGGGGAGCTGCGCTACCGCGCGAAGGCCCCGCCGGATCCGGCGATCGCGCGGATGGTGACGACCCTGCTGGCGTTGGAGCTGGAGCGCTCGCGCTCGCCCGACTGGCAGAACGAGGAGGTTGCGGGGGTCTTCGTCGCTGCCGTATTCGCCCGGCAGATGACCGACCGCGGCGACGTCATCGCCCGCGCGGGAGAGCTCGGCACCGATCTGGAGAAGGGAGCCGGGGCGATCGTCGTGCGTGCCGCGCCCCGCACCGCGCAGACCGGCGAGTGGCGAGCGCGCGTGCTGACCCTTGCGATGCGGACGTTGCGCTCGCTCGCCCCTGGCGCCCTCGCCGCGGTCGAAGAGGGTGAGGTCGCGACGGAGATCGCCGTGATCGTCCCCGCGGAGGAGGACGAGCGCCTGCAGCGCGCGGCCGCAGGCCTGGCGCGCGAGCTGGAGGACGCGCTGGCGGGCTTCCACCTGACGATCGGCGTCAGCCGCCGCGTCGCCGATCCCGCCGATCTCTACCGCGCCGGCAACGAGGCCCACCTCGCGGTCAACGTCGGGGAAGCGGAGGATCGCCCCCTGCTCGCCTTCGAGGACACCGGCGCCTACCGCCTGCTGCTGCCGGCGATGAGCGAGGACCCTGGCGAGCTGCAGCGCTTCTTCGCCGAGACGATCGAGCCCCTCGCCGCCTATGACGACCAGTACGAGAC
>DAIRWC010000254.1:0-2807 GCA_036802505.1 Solirubrobacterales bacterium | reverse complement strand
CCCTGCCGACGCCGAGCGCACCGTCGTCGTCATCGCCCACCACGACGCCGCCCACTCCGGCCTCGTCTTCCACCCCGAGCTGCCCAACATCGCCGACCGCCTGGGGCTGATCGAGCGCACCGACACCAGCCCGGCAATGATGGCGCCGGTGGTCGGCGGCCCGGTGCTGGCCGCTATCGGCGCGCTCACTGGCAGGCGGCTGCTCGCCAAGCTGGGCGTCTTCCTCGGCCTCGGCTCCGCGGCGGCGATGGCCGAGATCGGCTCCCGCAAGGTCGTTCCCGGCGCCAACGACAACGGCACCGCGGTCGTCTCGCTGCTCGCCCTGGCCGAGCAGCTGAGCGAGCGGCCGCCGGAGAACCTGCGCGTGATCCTGCTCTCGGTCGGCTCGGAGGAGTCGTTCAGCGAGGGCATCAAAGCCTTCGGCGAGCGCCACTTCCCCCGGCTCCCCCGCGAGAGCACCTTCTTCCTCTGCCTGGAGTCGGTCGGCTCGCCGCATCTGCTCGTCCTGCGCGGCGAGGGCTTCCTCAAGATGCGCGAGTACCCGCCCCGCTCCCTGGCGCTGATGGACGGGCTCGCGGAGGAACTCGAGATCGACCTCTTCCCCAACCTGCGCCTGCGCAGCGGCACCGACGGGCTAGAGCCCCTCGCGGCCGGCTACGAGACCGCGGTCCTCTGCAGCTGCACCGACCTCAAGCAGCCCGCCAACTACCACTGGTGGCACGACCTAGCCGAGAACGTCAACTTCGACACGGTCGCAGAAGGCATCCGCCTCAGCGAAGCCGCGATCCGCCGCCTCGACCAGCGCTGGCTCTGAGGCCGACGGGCCTAAAAGTCGCCATCTAGGCGACTTTTAGGCCCGTCGGCGGGTTGTTTCAAATCCGACTGCGGGGTCGGATTTGGCATCTATAGAGTCCGCGCTCGTGCCTACGCATGACGTATTGGTGATCGGCGCCGGACTTGCCGGACAGAGGGCCGCCTTGGCCGCCGCCGAGCAAGGAGTCTCGGTCGGGATCCTCAGCAAGGTCCACCCGGTCCGCTCCCATTCCAACGCCGCCCAGGGCGGGATCAACGCCGCGCTCAACCCCGGCGACTCCTGGGAGTCGCACGCCTTCGACACGGTCAAGGGCTCCGACTACCTGGGCGACCAGGACGCGATCTCGATCATGTGCGAAGAGGCGCCGGAAGAGATCCTCCACCTCGAGCACCTCGGCGTCACCTTCCACCGCAACGAGGAAGGCAAGCTCGGCACCCGCGCCTTTGGCGGCGCCTCGGCCGCCCGCACCTACTACGTCGCCGACATCACCGGCCAGGCGATCATGCACGTGCTCTACGAGCAGCTGATGAAGTACTCCGACGCCGTCGCCCGCTACGAGGAGTGGTTCTGCACCGCCCTGGCGATGGATGAGCAGGGCGAGTGCTGCGGCGTCGTCACCCGCAACGTCGCCGACGGCTCGATGCAGCTCTTCACGGCGAAGTCGGTGATCTTGGCCTGCGGGGGCAACGGCCAGGCCTGGAAGCCGACCACCAACGCGCTGATCTGCACCGGCGACGGGATCGCAATGGCCTACCGGGCCGGGGCCAAGCTGATGGACATGGAGATGATCCAGTACCACCCGACGACGCTGGCCGGCAAGGGCTTCCTGATCACCGAGGGCGCCCGCGGCGAGGGCGCCCACCTGCTCAACGCCAAGGGCGAACGCTTCATGGAGCGCTACGCGCCGAACAAGATGGAACTCGCCTCGCGCGACGTCGTCTCCCGCGCCGAGCAGACCGAGATCGACGAGGGCCGCGGCTTCCCCGACGGCACCGTCGCGCTCGACATCACCGTGGTGCCGAAGAAGCGCATCCACGAGGCGCTGCGCGAGATCGTCCTCGTCGGCCGCGACTTCGCCGGCGTCGACATCACCAGGGAACCGATCCGGATCAAGCCCGGCAACCACTACACGATGGGCGGCGTCAAGACCGACGTCGACGGGCGCACCGAGGTACCCGGCCTCTACGCCGCCGGCGAGACCGCCTGCGTCTCGGTCCACGGCGGCAACCGGCTCGGCGCCAACTCGCTGCTCGACACGCTGATCTTCGGCCGCCGTTCCGGCGTCGACGCCGCCGCGCGCGCCAAGCGGATCGAGGGTTCGCGGCCATCGGCGGGTGCGCTGGAGGGCGAGCAGGCGACGATCGAAGCGATCTCCGCCCGCGAGAAGGGCTCCGGCCGCCGCGTCTCGGAGATCAAGTTCGACCTCGGCACGGTGATGGACAAGCAGGTCGCCGTCTTCCGGGACGAGGCCGGCATCCAGGGGGCGCTGGAAAAGGTCCGCCAGCTCAAGGAGGAGGCCGAGTCCGCCTACATCGACGACAAGGGCAGCGTCTTCAACCAGGACCTGCTGGGGGCGATCGAGCTCGGCTACATGCTCGACAACGCCGAATGCACCTGCATCGCCGCGCTCGAGCGCAAGGAGAGCCGCGGCGCCCAGTACAGAACCGACTTCCCCGAGCGCAACGACGCCGAGTGGCTCAAACACATCGACCTGCAACAGGGCGACGAGGAGCCGGAGATCTCATACTCAGAGGTGACGATCACCCAGTGGGAACCCGAAGAGAGGAAGTACTGAGCCGATGGCCGAGTACACGCTGAAAGTCCGCAGGTACCTACCGGAGAGCGGCGAAGGGGCCTTCTGGGAGGAGTTCAAGGTCGACCTCGACCCCTCGCTCTCGGTCCTCGACGGGATCCTCCAGGCCAAGGACCGCGAGGACGGCTCGCTCTCGGTGCGCTGCTCGGCGAGTGGGACAAGCAGCCTCGTCGGGAAATC
>DAIRWC010000253.1:0-2813 GCA_036802505.1 Solirubrobacterales bacterium | reverse complement strand
TTCGGACGGGTGAGTCCGCTAACCCCCCCTCCCCCCGTGACAGGACCCGCGGCTGGTGGGCAATGTCCCTGGTCGTGCTACTAACGGTTCTCGTCGTCACCGACCGTTCCGACGCCGCACTGCGCGACCCCGACCGCCTCTTCGGCTGGCTGATCGCCGCCCTCGTCGTGCTGATCCCGGCGGCGCTGCTGTTCGCCCGACAGCGTGGAGCCTCGAGAGGAGCGGTCCTCGCCGGATTCACCGGCCTCGCCATCGCGGTCGTCGCGATCGGCTACCCGCTGCAGCGGGACTACCTGCGCGACCGTTTCCTCAACGCCGATGCCGAAGCGAGCATCCCCGGGATGCACCTCGACTCTGCCTACCGCTGGGCCCGGAACGTCCATGACTCCCGCATCGGCCTCGCCGGCACCACCGCCGGCTTCCTCGAGTACGGCTTCTACGGCACCGACCTGTCCAACCGCGTGCGCTACCTCGGGGTGGAGGGACCGCACGGCGCGTTCAACGCGATCCCGAGCTGCTCCGCATTTCGCTTGGCGGTCAACGCCGCCGATCTCGATTACCTGGTCACCTCTCCGTTCCTCAACTTCATCGAGCCCGGCAAGCCGATCTCCTCCCCGGAGGCTCGCTGGCTGCGCGGCGAGCCGGCGGCGGTCCCGATCCAGCGCAGCGGCCCGGTGACCGTCTGGCGCGTCCGCGGACGCCTCGACCCGTCGACCTGCGGTCCCCGCAACGCTCCGCTGCGCCAGATCCCCCAGCAACCCGTCAACTAACCGTCGATGGGCCTAAAACCGGATATATAGGCGCGTTTTAGGCCCATCGGCGGTGTGGGTAACCTCATGGCAATGAGCTATCCGCTCGAGAACGCGCTCTTCCAGTGGGAGGAGGGATGGCGGGCGCTGCAGGCGATCGAGGACGCGCGTGAGCGTCGCCAAGCCGATCGCGTCGTCGCCGCGGTCCAGGATGAGCTGCGCCGCCGGATCGGGTCGACCTTCGCGGCCGCCGAGCTGGCGGAGCTGTACGGGCGGGGCACCGACTGGTGCCTGCAGGTGGCGATGGATGCCGCGCCGGCGCCGCCCGGCGATTCGCGCGCGCTCGCGGACGCGGCCTTCTGGCTTTACCTCAGAGGGGCCACGGACTTCGCCGGCGGCCGTCAGCTGCTCGTCTGAGCCGACTCAGTCGTCGGAGTCGTCGCCATCGTCGCCGGCCGGGGCGCTCTCGCCCGCGCGGCGGATGACGATCTGGTCCGCGTCGATGCGGACTGTCACCTCGTGCTTGCCGGCCCAGTGCTCGACGTAGACGGGGTTGTCCTTGACGGCGGCATCGAGCCAGAGGCCGTAGCCGTCCCGCTCGCCGTGGTCGAAGGTCGCCTCGAGGTCTTTGCGCCGGCCGCGACCGCCGCGCCGGCCACGTCGCCGCCTGCGCCGGGGGCGCGCTCCGCCGGCCTCGTCGGCGTCATCTTCATCATCATCCTCGCCGGCTTTGGACGTTTTGCGAGCCGGCTTCTCGTCGTCGCCATCGTCCTCGTCCGGCTCCTCTTCGCCCTCTTCCTCCTCCTCGGCGGCCTCTTCGGCCGTCGCGGCCTCGACCTCGGCCTCGATCTCGTCGCGGAGGTCGACTTCGCTGCTGCCGGTGTCCTCGCCGCTGGGGTTGAGGTCGTGCTGCTTGCGGAACTCGCGCAGCTCCGAGGCGGAGACTTCGAGTTGGTGGGCGATCCAGGCATCGGTACGGCCCTGCTGTACCCAGGCGCGGATCTGGTTGAGCTGCGGCTTCAGTGAGCGTCTTGCCATCGGCGCGCGAGTCTATTCAACCTGGACAGCGGTTCGCGGAGTCACGGTCGCCAGGCCGCTCTAGGCCATCAAGAAGGAGAGCGCCTCGAACATCGAGACGACGACGACTACGACCGTGGCGGTGAGGCAGGCGGCAAGCACGCTGAAGCGCACTTTGCCGTGCTGCTCGTTGCGGGTTATGCGACGCTCGCGCGAGCGGTTGGCGGCGCGTCGGCGCAGCTGCTCGCGCCGGCGGCGCTCCAAGCTCGTCTCCTGCTCGAAGGCGACCTCGAACTGGTTGATGCTTTGACGCATTTTCATAGAGGGGCGATCCGGGGACCGCGGGGCGGACCGTAGCAAAGGCGCCGAAGCGCTTGCAGGACTCAAGTTGTGACGTTGGTCACGATCAGCAGGCGCCCCAGAGGCCACGCCCGGCCCGCGAAGCGGCCAGCTCGAGGCGCCGAAAGCGCGGCGCAAAGCGGTCGTTCGGCGGGATGGTCAGCGAGCGGGCAAGGCCGCGGCGGACCAGGATCGCGTTGAAGAGCTCTCTGCGCTGTGGACTTTGTACGTGCTGAGGCACGTTCAAAGTCCGATTCGCGAGATAGACGTAAGCGAGCAGCCGTCCGTAGATGTCGTGACGCTCGACGCCGAAGACCAACCGGACCCGCCGACCGGTCAATCGCCGTTTCGTGAAGTGCGAAGCCCGCTCGCCGAAGCACTGCACCGGCGTGTCCGGCTTGACGGTCTCCGGCGTATCCACCCCGATCAGCCGCACGTATTCGTCCTGCCCGTCGAGCCGCACGTCGATCGTGTCCCCATCCACCACCCGCGTCACCCGCACAACCGCCGACGCCGGTCCATCCTCAAGCTTCCCCTCCCAAGGGCGCAGAACGACTGTCGCTACAGCCAATAAGAGAACAACGCTGCCAAGCCAATGCCGAATCACGCCGTGTAAAGGCTGTAGCGACCCTTTCTCGCCCCCCCTACCGGACGGCCTCCTACGGAATGCGCCGCACGTTGCTGAGCAACGTCTCCTTGATCTGCCTG
>DAIRWC010000252.1:563-2861 GCA_036802505.1 Solirubrobacterales bacterium | reverse complement strand
GCAACCGCCCGCCTATGGCGCGCGTTCGGGACGTGTTGGGGTTCGACACCTAGCCTCCGCCGGTCGCCCGCCTAGTGGCCACCGCGAGGGCCGGGTCGCCCAGAGGGTGAGTCGTCGCGTCGTAGAAGAGCAGGGGGCTCGCTTCTAGGCGTCCGCAGATATCGACCTGTCGGGCCAGTAACTCCCTCTTCGGCGCGGGCAACATCGAGATGGCTACGGGCCTGTCGGGATGCTCGCTGAGCGCTTCGGCCAGGTGCGCGTCATGTTCGCTCAGACTGCTGCCAAAGACGACCAGGGGCAGGTTGCGCTCGGATAGGCGCTTCAGCGCGTGCGAGAGATAGACGTTGTCGTCGATCGCCGCGAGCTTGTCCGCTGCGGAGCCCTCCGTGACTAGAAGGGGACGGGCCTTGGCATCTCCTTCGATCGGTTTGCCGAACTGATCGAGGACAGTGTCGAGGTCGGTTTGCGTCAGCTTCCACGTCGCTCCCGACCCGCCGGTAACCAGATGGAGGGCGCCGTGGAGAAAGTAGACGGGAATCCTGTTCGCCGGGACGCTCGCTCTGGCTGGGTCGAATTCGCATCGGCCTCCGAAGCGGAAGTGATCCATGAAGGGCTCGAAGCCCGCCGTGGCCATCGCCCAATAGACCAGCAGGTCATAGCTCGTCGTGAAGACCCACTCGAATTCCTTCATCGCAGATCCAATTACCTCGCGAGTGGAGTGGGGGACCCGGGTCTGGTTGAGGTGGACGTCTCGAATTGCGCCGACAAGCGCCAGCTGGATGTCTTGGTAGCGCGCGAGCAAAGGCCTCGTGTCGAGACCGACGGCGTTGTTCACCCTGATCGCGGTCAGAAGGTCGGCGAGCACCCGCTCGAAATTCGGCGTCGAGGCAAACAACCTGCGGTCTTGAGGCGATAGGCCCGCAGATCTGGCGTGGTCGTAGAGCACCCGGTACTTGAAGGGCTCCCAGATGTTGATGCTCATTCCGTTGCCGAGCAGCAGGGTGTCCCACTTGTGCGCGGTTGCGATTTCCTCCCAATGGAAGAGCGTTCCGTCTGGCTCCCCTGCCATCTCTCGTATCTAACAGCTCGACGGCGGACATGGCCCACTTTCTCTCTGCGAACATCCGTCGAGTGGCGGTGGGCGAACGAAGCGGGGGAGAGGGGCGGGACGATCTCGCCGAGTTGCTGCGGCGGGAGGCGCTGACCGGCGACCGGGCGCGGCCGGAGGCGGTGCGGCGGCGGCATGAGGCCGGCGGGCGGACCGCGCGGGAGAACATCGACGACCTGGTCGACCCGGGCTCCTTGGTCGAGTACGGCCGCTTCGCGATCGCCGCGCAGCGGGGTCGTCGGGAGCTCGAGGATCTGATCGAGCGCACCCCCGCCGACGGCCTGATCGGCGGCACGGCGCGGGTCAACGGCGATCTCTTCGGCGAGCGCAGCGCCTGCGCCGTGCTCTCATACGACTACACCGTCCTCGCCGGCACGCAGGGGGCGCTGGGCCACCGCAAGAAGGACCGCCTCTTCGAGTTGATCGAGCGGATGCGCCTGCCGTCCGTGCTCTTCGCCGAGGGCGGCGGCGGGCGTCCTGGCGATACCGACTACCCGGTCGTCTCCGCCCTCGACACCCGTGCCTTCGCGCTCTGGGCGCGGTTGTCGGGCGTGGTGCCACGGATCGCCGTCGTCGCCGGGCGCTGCTTCGCCGGCAACGCGGTGCTCGCCGGCTGTTCGGACCTGATCGTCGCCACCGAGAACGTCTCGCTCGGGATGGGCGGCCCGGCGATGATCGAGGGCGGTGGGCTGGGCAAGGTCGACCCGGATGAGGTCGGCCCGCTCGAGATGCAGACGCGCAACGGGGTCGTCGACCTGGCCGTCGCCGACGAGGAGGCGGCCGTCGCCGCGACGAAGCGCCTGCTCGCCTACTTCCAGGGCCCGACTTCGCCCGGCCCCGAACCCGACCAGGCTCTCCTGCGCGAGATCGTCCCCGAGCGCGAGCGCCGCGCCTACCCGGTCGGTCCGGTCGTCGAGACGCTCGCCGACACCGGCTCGGTCACCTTCCTGCGCGAGCGCTTCGCGCCGGAGATGGTCACGGCGCTGGGGCGGATCGAGGGGCGCCCACTCGGCTTCATCGCCAACGACTCGATGCACGCGGCGGGGGCGATCACCAGCGAGGCCTCCGACAAGGCGGCCCGCTTCCTGCAGCTCTGCGACTCCTTCGCGCTGCCGGTCGTCTCGCTGATCGACACGCCGGGCTTCATGGTCGGCCCCGAGGCGGAGGCGACCGGACTGGTCCACCAGGCG
>DAIRWC010000252.1:0-553 GCA_036802505.1 Solirubrobacterales bacterium | reverse complement strand
CTGGTGGTCGCCGGCGCCGCGCTGCGGGTGCCGCTGATCGCTGTGATCCTGCGCCGCGGCTACGGCCTCGGCGCTCAGGCGATGGCCGGCGGCAGCCTGCACGAGCCGCTGCTGACCGTTGCCTGGCCGGCGGCCCACCTCGGGCCGATGGGGCTGGAGGGTGCGGTGAGGCTGGCGCTGCGCAAGGAGCTTGAGGCGATCGAGGACGAGGGGGAGCGCGAGCAGCGCGTTCGCGACCTGACCGCCGCCGCCGAGGCGAACGCGAAGGCGATCAACGCCGCGATGCTCTTCGAGCTCGACGACGTCATCGACCCGGCGCAGACGCGCTCGCTGATCGCCTCGACCCTGTCCGCCGCGGCCTAGAGGAGATGTCGCTGTAGGAACTCGACCTCGTCGGCGACGACCGCCTCGTGCTCGGGGCCGTCGTAGATATCGAAGTGGTCGACTCCGGGGTAGGTGCGCAGCTCGCCCTGCGGTGCGCGCCGCGCCGCGGCTATCGCCGCTCCCGGCTTGGCGACCCGGTCCGCCTCGCCGACGCAGGCGAGCCACGGGC
>DAIRWC010000251.1:0-2864 GCA_036802505.1 Solirubrobacterales bacterium | reverse complement strand
GGGCGGCGGCGAGGCGGTGGCGGCGCGGCTCGTCGCCGCGCACGGCGAGCTCGAGCTGCTCCGCCGCACGGGGGCCGAGCCGGACCGCGCGCAGCCACAACGAGACCGCCGGCGCCGGCAACTCCTCCAGGCGGGGCAGGAGCAGGGCGCGCAGGGCTCGGGCGGAAGCCACCGACCGTCCGAGGCCCTGCGCGAAGCTCCAGCTGCCGCCGTCTCCCAACCCGGCGCCGAGGCGGATCCCCAGCAACGTCCGCCCCTTGCGCCGCGGCGCGGCGAGCAGTCGATCGACCAGCAGCTCCAGCGCTCGCTCGAGCTGGCTGCCGGCAGTCCCCTCGGGCAACTCGATCTCCTCGAGCAGCTCGTCCCAGGCGCCGTGGACGCTGGGAACGAGGAGCTCATCCTCACCACGGGCGAGCCGCAGGGCGCGCAGGCCAGCGGGGCCGAAGCGGTCGGCGACGTGGCCGGGAGAGAGCGCCGCCAGCTCCCCCAGCGTGCCGATCCCCAACCGGCACAGCGTCTCCACCAGGTTGCCTGCCTCACGCTCCGGCAGGCCGAGACGGTCCGCCAGGACCGCAACCGGCAATTCGGATACGAGGGTCGTCATGCGAACGTATGTTCGTATATCCGAAAGCCGAATTCAACCTACGAAAAGTTCCATTCGGGGCGAGCGACTCCCATCCAATCGCGAACCACGACGTTTACTTAAGAAAACTTGCGTTGACCGGCCTCGCCCGCCGTTTCGCGTCGGTTACCGCGGCAAAAAGGGATTGACGTAGCTGATGTCGGTCCGCTCGATGTCGGTCGTATTTCGCGTAGCAAGGGTTAAGCCGACGACTTTTGCCGTAGCCGCGAGCAGGCCGTCGACAACCGGCAGCGGGTCGGGTGCGTTCATCCTTCCCCACTCGTCGGCAATCGCTCGATCGATCGGAACGATTCGGTCGCTATGTTGATCGGCAATCCGCCCGAGCCAGCTTTCGAGCGCGCCGGCGGTCTTTGCATCCCGGCGCCGAATGCTCTCGATTCCTCGTCGTATCTCCCCCAGCGTGAGAGCGCTGAGGAAGATCTCCTCGTCGGCCAGCCCGGAGAACCATGAGGAGACATTGCGGTCGGCACGACTGCCCTTCCGCAGCTCGGAAATGACATTCGTATCGAGCAGGTAGCTCACAGCTCGATCGAGCGGCCGAAATCGGCCGGCCGCTCGAAGTCGCGATCCTCTCCGACATCGGGAATGGCCAGCAAGAGCTCCTTCAGCGACGTCCGCGGTCCAGAGTGCCGCAAGGCGCCACGAAGGATCTCACGATGCTCCTCCTCCGCTGAGCGACCATGCCGAGCTGCGCGAATCTTCAGCTCACGCACCACGTCGCTCTCTATGTCCCGGACCAGCAGCTGCGCCATGGAGCGATGATAGCAATGCTATCGCTGCTGGCTCGGGATACCCTCTGACCATGAACCGCCCCGACTCCTGCGCCGAGCTGCTGGCGGAGCGCTTTGCGGCCGGGCGGCATCTGGTGGTCGGGCTGGACACCGACCCCAGCCGGATTCCAGAGTCAGTGGCGCCTGGAGCGTCACCCGCCGAGCGCGTCGGCGAGTTCAACCGGCGAATCGTCGACGCGACCGCCGGCCTGGCCGCCGCCTACAAGCCGAATGCAGCCTTCTACGAGGCGCTGGGCGGCGAAGGCTTCGGCGCCCTGGAGGAGACGATTGCCGCAATCCGTGCCGCCGCCCCGGGCACCGCCGTGATCCTCGACGCCAAGCGCGCCGACATCGGCTCGACCAACACCGGCTACGTCACCGCCGCCTTCGACCAGCTCGGTGCCAACGCGGTCACGGTCCACCCCTACCTCGGCGGCGAGGCACTCTCGCCGTTCCTCGAGCGCAGCGAGAAGCTGATCTTCGTCCTCGCCCGCACCTCCAACCCCGGTGCCGGCGAGTTCCAGGACCTGGTTGCCGATGGCGTGCCGCTCTACCGCCACGTCGCCCGCACCGTCGCCGGCGACTGGAACGCGGCGGGCAACTGCGGGCTCGTCGTCGGCGCCACCTACCCCGAGGAGATGACGGCGATCCGCGAGGACATCCCGGCCGAGATGCCGATCCTGGTCCCCGGCGTCGGCGCCCAGGGCGGCGACGTGGCGGCGGTCGTGGCCGCCAACCGCGACGCCGGCAGCGACGCCTTCCTGATCGCCGCCTCCCGCTCGATCCTCTACGCCTCCTCAGGCGAGGACTTCGCCGATGCGGCCCGCCGCGCGGCGCAGGCGCTCGACGCCGATATCCGCGCCGCGGCGAGCGCCGCCTGAGTCAGTCGCTCTTGGCGATCTCCGCTGCCGCGGCGCTGCCGAGGTACGGAGTCAGGGTGAACTCGACCAGGTCGGGGAGCAGGTCCTCGAGCTCCTCGGTCTTGCCGGCGATGATGCGGCGTGAGATCAGCGAGACCATGCCGCCGACGAGCGCTTCCTCGGTGGTCGCCGAGAGGCGGTCGAGGACCTCCTTCGGGCGCCCCTCGCGGCCCTCCTGGAAGTAGGGGACGAAGCTCTGGATCGCCGCGTCGTAGCGCTCGACCACGGCGGGGCCGGCGACCAGCGCCTCAACCATGCAGAGCCGGGCGAGGTTGGGCTCGGCCGCGAGGAACCCCAGCATCGCCTCGATCCCGGCCTTGATCGCGTGCGGCCAGTCCTCGCTCTCCTCGAAAGCCGCGGAGACGCGCTCGCGCAGCTCTGTCATCACCGTGTCGTAGGCGGCGACGAAGCACTCGTCCTTGCTCGAGAAGTGCTCGTAGAAGGTGCGCCGGGAGACGGCGGCGGCGCGGGTGATGCGGGCAATCGTCGTGCCGGAGTAGCCGTGCTCGGCGATCGCCTCGGCGATCCCGG
>DAIRWC010000250.1:1247-2914 GCA_036802505.1 Solirubrobacterales bacterium | reverse complement strand
GTCGTGTAGGGCCTCAGGCGCATCCCGAGACCACCGGCAAGTACGACTGCGCGTTTCACGGCACCGCAGCCTACCCACGCACCCGGCGTTGCCGACCGGGTCGCGGCGGGGCCGACTGAGATCATGCGGCCGATGAGCGAGGCGATGCCACCGATCGCGGCGGCCGGGCGGATACCGGCGGCGCCCGTCCGCTACGCGCAGGCGGTTGCGCTGAAGCTCGGGCGACTCAGTTGGCCCGACGGCAAGGCGGCCGGCACGGGCAAGCCATGGCCGCTCGTGCGCGTCGACGAGTTCCCCCATGCCGGCGCGTTCGACTCCTCGGGCCGCTTCGGGACCGAGGCCTTCAAGCGCTTCCACGCGGTCCTCGCCGAAGCCGGCGTGCCCTACCTGCTCGCGGCGACGCCCCGGGTCTCGCGCGACTACCTCGACCCCGCACAGGACGAGTGGCGCCCGCTGGAGGACGCCGAGATCGCCGAGCTGCAGGACCTCAAGCGCGACGGCGTGACCTTCGCCTTGCACGGCCTCGACCATCGCACCCGCCATGCCAATCCCCGTCGTCACTCAGAGCTCTGCGGCCTCGGCATCCCCGAGACGGAAGAGCGCATCGACCTGGCCCTCTCGACCCTTGCCGAGATCGGCATCGAGACCCCCGTCTTCGTGCCTCCCTTCAACCGCTTCGACGCCGCGCAGTACGCGCCCCTGGCGGAGGGCTTCAAGGTTGTCTGCGGCGGCCCGGAGAGCATCCGCCTGCTCGGCTTCCAGCCAACCCCGATCTGGCTCGGCAACGCCGTCTACCTACCCTCCTACGCCCCGCTCTACGGCCGCGCCACCGCCGTCCTGCCCGGGATCGAGCGGATGATCGAGGCCGAACAAGCCCTATGGGCGCCGATCACCCTGCACTGGGGCTGGGAGCTGGATGACGATTTCGCCGGCCTGAAGCGCCTTTGCAGTCGTCTCGCCGGTCTGGCGTGCGACTGGAGCCGCTTCCTTGCGGCAGCCGAGAACAACCGCGCCGCCTGAACCTCCGGCCTCATACCTAATTTGGGTACTGTCTGAATCTCCTGACTTGAGACGAACCGACCCAGCGAAGCTAGCCCGCGGTTTCGTCGATGCTCGCGCGCAGCGCGGTGACCACCCGCTGCAGGCGCTCCTCGCCGAGGTGGGGGTAGAGCGGCAGCGTCAGCTGGGTCCGGGCGGCCTGCTCACAGCGTGGCAGGCTCTGCTCGCCGCGGCCGTAGGCGGTGAACTCGTTGATCGAGGGGTAGAGGACGCTGGTCTGCACGCCGTGGCTCTCTAAGAGCAGCTTGCGAACGGCGTCACGCTGTTCGGCGTTTTCCAGCATCACCGGCATCACGTAACAGGAGCTGGCCGCGACCTGCTCGTCGCTGTAGGGGAGCGTCAGCTGGTCGACGTCGCCGAGCAGCTCGCGATAGCGAGCGGTGAGGTCGCGCCGCGCCCCGATGTCCGCGGCGAGATCGGGTAGGCGGGCTGAGAGCAGCGCCGCCCGGGGCTCGTCGAGGCGGTAGTTGTAGCCGACCTCGACCACGTCGTAGCCCATCGCGTGGCCGCGGTGGCGGTCCCAGGTCCCGGTCGTCATCGCGTGCGAGCGACGGCTGCGCGCCAGCTCCGCGACGGTTTCTATTTCGTCGTTAGGGCACTCGAAGATG
>DAIRWC010000250.1:0-1237 GCA_036802505.1 Solirubrobacterales bacterium | reverse complement strand
CAATCCCCCCTCGCCACAGGAGAGGATCTTGTTGGAGAAGAAGCTGAAAGTGCCGGCCAGACCGTAGGTGCCCAGCTTCCTGCTCTCGCCGGGAACGACCGCCTCGGGGCTGTGTGCGGCGTCCTCCACCAGCGCCAGGCCGTGGCGCTCGCAGATCTCGCCCAGCGCTGCCAGCGGCGCCGCGTAGCCACCGTAGTGGACAGCGCACACGGCTTTCGTCCTGGGGGTGATTCTCGCCTCGACATCGTCGGGGTCGAGGCTGAGGTCGCCCTGGCCAACGATCTCGGCGAGCACGGGCGTGCCGCCGCAGTAGCGCACGGCGGCGGCGGAGGCGACGAAGGTGATGCCCGGCACGATCACCTCGTCCCCGGGGCCGATCCCGGCCGCGAGGTAGGCGAGGTGCAGGGCCGCGGTGCAGCTGTTGACAGCGATCGCGTGCTCGATTCCGAGGTGCTCGGCGAACTCAGCCTCGAACTCCTGGATACGGGGGCCCATCGTCAGCCAGCCCGAGCGCAGGGTCGCGGCCACGACCTCGACGTGCGACTCGTTCAGCTGCACGTCGAACACCGGGATCTTGTCGGTCGCCTGGGCCGGAGTCATGGTCGCCTGACAGATTCAATCAACTTCGCCGCGACCCTTCTCTCGTCGCGCCGACGCCCCGCTTCGGCATACTCCCGGCCTGTGAAAGGCAGAGGGTCCAAGGTCCTGGCTGTGCTTGCGGTCGCGATGACGCTGGTTCTCGTCCTCGGCGTTCTCGCCGGAGCGAACGTGATCAACCTGCCCGGCCACTGGCGGCAGACGTTCGGCTTCGAAGAGGCGACGCCGGACCCGCCGTGCCGCCTCGGCCTCTACCGCAAAGACCCGAAATCTCCGCCCGCTCCCGCCGGGCACTGGCGCCCCGAACCGGAAATGCCGCGCACCCAGGTGGAGGCGACGGCGGTCGCGATCGGCCCGACCATCTACACCGCCGGGGGCAGCCCGCCCGGCAACCTGCACACCGTCCTCGCCTTCGACACGCGTACGAAACGCTGGAGCGCCCCCACGCACCTCCCCGTCGGCCTTGACCACGTCGAAGCTGCCACCTATAAAGGCAAGCTGTACCTGCCGGGCGGCTACGTCAACGGCGAAGAACCGACCACCGACTTCTGGGAGTACGACCCGAAGACGAACCACTGGACCCAGCTTGCCTCGATGCACCAGCCGCCGCGCGCGGCCGGGGCGGTGACCGTGATCGGGC
>DAIRWC010000249.1:0-2920 GCA_036802505.1 Solirubrobacterales bacterium | reverse complement strand
GGTGATGTGGGCAATCGTCGTGCCGGAGTAGCCGTGCTCGGCGATCGCCTCGGCGATCCCGGCGATCAGGCGCTCTCGCTGGTTATGAGTGACAAACTCGCGGGGTAGGCCGTGGCGGCCCGGCGGCAGGCGCGCCAGCTCGGGCGGATAGTCCTCCGCGCCGTCGACTGGCGCTTTCTCCGATTTGGCGCGTTTCTTTGCCACCCCGCGAGCATATCCCTCTGGCACGGCGGATTCCCGGCTCAACTCGGCCATAGCCGCTTCGATACCCAAATGCGGCATCACCGCCGCGACATCAGCTGGAATTCCACCTGGTGCCGACTAGCGCATGGGACCGCCGATCCCTGCCCTGGCTCAGCCGGTCGCTTTGGACGGCTGTTCGGCTGCCGTGCGCTTCGCGGCCTCGGCGCCGACGTAGGGGGTGAGCGAGAACTCCACCAACTCGGGGAGGAGCTGCTCGATCTCCTCCGCCTGCCCCATCACGATCCGCTGGTAGATGATCCAGAAGACCCCTCCGACAATCGTCTCCTCGAGTGTCCCCGGCAGGTCCTCGCCATTCGGCGCGACCTTGCGGCCCATCCGGAAGAGCGGCACAAAGGCCTGGATCGAGCGTTCGTAGCGCTCGACCGCGGCGGGGCCGGCGGAGAGGGCCTCGACGATGCAGGTCCGGGCCAGCGCCGGCTCGGTCGCCACATAGTGGAGGAAGGCGGCGAGGCCGGAGTTGACCCGGGCCGGCCAGCTGTTGACCCGGCTGGCAGCGTCGACGACGCGGCGCAATGCCTCTTTGGCGGCGAACTCCGAGGCGGCAAGGAAGCAGTCTTCCTTGGAGGAGAAGTTCTCGTAGAAGGTGTTGCGGGCGATGCCCGCGCGCCGCACGATATCCGCGACGGTGACCGCCCGGTAGCCCTTCTCCGCCGTCTCCTCGGCGAGGGCCGCGATGATCCGCGCGCGCTGGTGCTGGGTTATGAACGCACGAGGCAGCGGATGCCTTCCGGGGGGCATCCTGGTTGCCTGAGGTACACGTTCAGCCACGCAAGCCAGGCTACTCCGGGGCCGTCGAGTTTCAAGCTGGACGAATTCCCGATATACCGCTACAGTACCGCAGTCCAGACAACCTGTTCCCTAGATCACTAGGAAGGGGCAGCAATGGGGAAGCGGGCCGCAACCAACGTCCAGGCAGGGGCTGTGGGGGCCGGCAGCGTCAGGGCAGTGGAATTGGCCCCCCACTCTCCCAAGCTCGAGCTTGTGAATCTTTCCAAGCGCGAAAAGATTCTTGAGGGAATGCTCAAGGCGGTCGGCGCCGAGGGCTACGACTCCACGTCGGTACGCACGGTTCTGGACAGAACCGGGCTCTACCGGCAGGCGTTCTACGACAACTTTGCCGACAAGGACGGCTGCTACCTGGCGGCGCTCGAGATGGGAATCGCGCGCTTCGAAGCGCTGGTGGTGCGCGCCGCGGCCAGCGAGGAGTCGTGGCGAGGCAAGCTGCGGGCCAGCCTCGGCGCGCTGCTCGACGAGCTAGACGCCGAGCCCGATTTCAGCCGCGGGGTGATCGTCGGCGTCCACGCAGCCGGTCCCGAGGCTCTGGCAAGACGGGCCGAAGCGATGAAAAGAGTGGCCGATTTCATCGATTTGGCGAGGGACGATTCGGAGGAGTCCGAGGGGCCCCCTCAGATAGCGCCGGAGGGGATCGTCGCCGGCATCCACGCGATCGTCCATTCGCGGCTCTCCACCGGGGCTACCGAC
Source organism: Solirubrobacterales bacterium (assembly GCA_036802505.1). Taxonomy (GTDB): domain Bacteria; phylum Actinomycetota; class Thermoleophilia; order Solirubrobacterales; family 70-9; genus VRUE01. The sequence goes on along the minus strand of DAIRWC010000249.1, from coordinate 1,174 downwards.
GGTTTCCGCGCTCTGCTGCCGGAGTTCATGTACTTCGCCGTGCTGCCCTACTTCGGCGCCGACGCCGCCAGCGCCGAGATGCAGGCCGCGCGCGCCTGAACCTTCTGTCTGCAACAGAGTTGGACAGTGCGCCGGTCCTGCCCTACATTGGGTTGGATGGATTCGCCATCTACTTCGAATCCACAGCGACCCACCGGCCGTGACGGATTGCCTCGCGCTTACGAGGTTCGTTCCGAGCGCGAGCGGCTGCTCGAGGCGATGGTGAAGACGGCCGCGGCGAAGGGCTACGAGGCGACGACCGTGGTCGACGTGGTCGAGTTCGCCGGCGGCTCCCGCGAGGCCTTCGACGAGATGTTCGAGAGCAAGGAGGCCTGTTTCCTCGAGGCCTACGACGCGGTCTTCGACGTCCTCGTGGCGCACGTCACGGCGGCCTTCGAGGCGGCCGCCGACGAGCCCTGGCCGGAGCAGATCGCGGCCGGCCTCGGCGCCCTGGTCGAGCTGCTGGCGATGGAGGCCGACATCGCCCGGATGGCGATGGTCGAGGTGACCGCGGCGGGCGACGACGCACGCGAGCGCTACCGCGCGATGCTGACCCGCTTCACCCCTTTCATGGAGAAGGGGCGCACCTGGTCGGGGCCGGGCGAGGAGCTTCCCGCCGACACGGCGCGCTTCGCGATCGGCGGCGCCACCTCGATGATTTTCGACGAGGTCCGCGCCGGCCGTGGCCCAGAGCTGAAGCGGATCCTGCCCGACCTGGTCTTCGCCGTGCTGATGCCCTACCTGGGGCCCGAAGCCGCCGAAGTCGAGATGCGCCGCGTCACCCGCGAGAGCTAAACGCCCTCGCCGTGACGGCCGGCGCCGCCGGCGAAGCGGGAGGCGCCCTCGACGGCAACGTGGAGGGTCTCGCGGCCCAGCTTGTGCTCCAGGGCGATGCCCTCCTCAAGCGGGAGGCCGAAGCCTTCTATTGCTGCCTGGCGGTCGGCGAGCATCGTCTCCTGGGGGAAGCTGGCGATCTTCTCGGCAAGCTCTAGGGCGCGGTCCAGGTGCTTGCCGGGCTCGACGACCTCGTTGACGAGGCCGATCCGGTGGGCCTCCTCGGCGGGGACCGGGCGGCCGGTGAGGATCAGCTCCAGGGCGTGGGAACACCCAGCCGATCGATCGGCCCTGGTGGCGC
>DAIRWC010000248.1:0-2937 GCA_036802505.1 Solirubrobacterales bacterium | reverse complement strand
CCGTAGTACTGCGCTGCCCACATCTGGTGCTGGCCGACGTCGGAGGTGACGATCGCGTTCCCGTTCGTCGCCCGGTGCATCGCCTCGACCATGAACTGCGGCTTGATCTCGCCGTCCACCCCGGGCTCGTAGCGCAACGGGTGCTGGTCCTGCCACTCGCGCAGCTGCTTCCACCAGGGATCCAGCCGGGAGCTGTCGGTCTGCAGCGCCCGGTACTCGCGGGTCAGCTCCGGCAGCACCAGCTTGACGTCGCCGACGATCGGGATATGAGCACCGATGTTCTTCGAAATCTCCGCCGGATCGATGTCGATGTGGATGATTTTGGCGTGGGGCGCGAACTCGGAAAGCTTGCCGGTGATGCGGTCGTCGAAGCGAGCGCCGATCGCGACGATCAGGTCGGCGTTGTCCATCGCCCAGTTGGCGGTCACCGTGCCGTGCATACCGAGCATCCCCAGCCAGTGCTCGCCCGAAGCCGGGTATGCGCCCAGCCCCATCAGGGTCGAGGTGAGGGGGAAGCGGTCGGCTGCGGCGAGCTCGCGCAGCTCCTCGGAGGCGTTGGCGTTGACCACACCGCCCCCCGTGTAGAGGATCGGCCGCTTGGCGTTGGCGAGGGCTTTGGCGGCGATCCGCACCTGTTTGATGTTGCCCTTGCTCATCGGCTTGTAGCCGGGCAGCTCGACCGGCTCGGTGCGCGGCGAGTAGTCGATCTCGGCCCGCGAGAGATCCTGCGGGATGTCGAGCAACACCGGCCCCGGGCGGCCCGTCGCGGCGACGTGGAAGGCCTCGTGCACGTACTCGGGGATCTGGCGTGGGTCGGTGACCTGGAAGGAGTGCTTGACGAAGGGCAGCGTCGCGCCGAGGATGTCGGCCTCCTGGAAGCCGTCGGTGCCGATCAGCTCGGTCCGCACCTGGCCGGTGACGAACACGGTAGGCACCGAGTCCATCATCGCGTCGGCGATCGCGGTGACCAGGTTGGTCGCGCCGGGGCCCGAGGTGGCGAACGCCACCCCGACCCTGCCCGATGCCTTGGCGTAGCCCTCGGCCGCGTGGCCGCCGCCCTGCTCGTGGCGCACCTGGATGTGACGGAAGCCGGCGTCGACGAGCGCGTCGTAGGTCGGCAGGTTGGCCCCACCGGGGATGCCGAAGATGTTCTTCACACCCTCGGCCTCGAGGCTTTTCATCAGCGCGTCCGCAGCTCTCATCGGACTCGCGATGGTACCAGCGGGCCTATGCCTGGCCAGCGGGGGTTTTTGCGTCGCCGGCCGGGTTCCAGCGCGTACGCGGGTCGATCGAGCTCTCGATCGCGTTGCCCTTGTAGCTCTCGATCGCGTGGATTATCGACTCGACCAGCTCCTCGCCGAGCAGGGTCGGCTCGAGGCCGAGGTCGAGCAACTTGGTGTGGATCGCGTTGTAGTAGTGCTCTTCCTTCTCGACCCGGGGGTTGTCGACGTGGTCGATCTGGACCGTGTAGCCAAGGTGCTCGGCGGCGTGCTTGACTAGCTCCGCCAGCTCGAGGACCGAGAACTGCTCGGTGAACTGGTTGAAGACGCGGAACTCGCCCGCATCGGCGGGGTTGGTCGCCGCCAGCTCGACGCAGGAGAGGGTGTCGCGGATGTTGAGGAAGCCGCGGGTCTGGCCGCCGCTGCCGTAGACGGTCAGCGGGTGGCCGATCACCGCCTGCAGGCAGAAGCGGTTGAGCACGGTGCCGAAGATCTCGTCGTAGTCGAAGCGGGTGATCAGGCGCTCGTCGGTCGCGGTCTCGTCGGTCTGGATGCCGTAGACGACGCCCTGGTTCAGGTCGGTCGCCCTGAGGCCCCAGGTGCGACAGGCGAAGTGGATGTTGGTCGAGTCGTGGACCTTGGAGCAGTGATAGAGGGAGCCCGGCAGCTTGGGGAAGGGCAGCGTGTCCTTTCTTCCCTTGTGCTCGATCTCTATGTAGCCCTCCTCGATGTCGATGTTGGGCTGGCCGTACTCGCCCATCGTCCCCAGCTTGACCAGGTGGCAATCGGGGACGTGATCGCGCATCGCGAAGAGCAGGTTGAGGTTGCCGATCACGTTGGTGTGCTGGGTCTCGACCGCGTGCTCGCGGGAGATCATCGAGTAGGGGGCCGACGGTTGCTCGCCGTAGTGGATGACGACCTCGGGGAGGGTCTCGGCCACGACTCCGTCGAGGAAGTCGCCGTCCTCCACCGAACCGATGAAGCTCTGGATCTGCTTGCCGGAGGTCTCCGCCCAGGCGTCGATGCGGGCGTCGAGGTCGGCGATTGGGGTCAGCGAGTCGCTGCCTACGTCCCCAACCCAACGGCGGCGGGAGAAGTTGTCGACGACGGTGACCTCATGCCCGCGGGCCGAGAAGCGCAGGGCGGTCGGCCAGCCGAGGTATCCGTCGCCCCCGAGGATTAGGACGCGCATAGGTCGCGGCAGGGTAACGGAAGGGGGCGACATAGCATCCCGCCGATGAAAGCACTGGCGGCGCGCAACGGCGGGCGGATCGGGCTCGCGGCGCTGGTCGCGATCCTCCTGCTCGGCGTTGGCCTGCGCGTGGACAACGCCTGGCAGGGACGGGCGCCCGTCTACGACGCGCAGGGCTACGCCGGCATCGCCGCCAACCTAGAGCGAGGCGAGGGCTTCAGCCTCGGGCCGAACGCGACCCAACCGGCGAGCAACTACTCGCCCGGCTTGCCATTGCTGGTCAGTGTCATCTACAAGCTGACGGGGGGCGTACACGAACGGTTCGCGCGCCTGGTCCTGGCTCTGATCGGATCGCTTGCGGTCCTGTTCGCCTATCTGATCGGGCGTCGGCTCTCCGGTCCGCTCGCCGGTCTGGTCGGCGCGGGCGCCGTCGCCATTTACCCCGCGTTGCTCGAGTACCAGGGGATGTTCATGTCCGAGCCGCTTGCCGCGACGCTGCTATCGGGGGGGGTATTGGCGATGCTC
>DAIRWC010000247.1:0-2938 GCA_036802505.1 Solirubrobacterales bacterium | reverse complement strand
CTCCAAGACCAAGCGCTGGCGCCTGGTCGAGGTGCTGGAGAAGGCGAAGTAGGAGCGGAACGTGATTCAGCAGGAGTCCAGACTCAAGGTTGCCGACAACTCGGGTGCGCGGGAGATCCTCTGCATCCGCGTCAAGGGCGGTTCGCACCGCCGCTACGCCGGCGTCGGCGACGTGATCACGGCGACGGTCAAACAGGCGAGCCCGCAGGGCGGCGTCCGCAAGGGCGAGGTCGTGCAGGCGGTCGTGGTACGGACCAAGAAGCAGCTCGGCCGCTCCGACGGCACCTACATCTCCTTCGACGAAAACGCCGCCGTGCTGATCGACCCGGCCAGCAACAACCCGCGCGGCACCCGCATCTTCGGGCCGGTGGCCCGCGAGCTGCGCGATCGCAACTTCATGAAAATCGTCTCGCTCGCACCGGAGGTGCTCTAGCGATGGCCAAGTCGATGCGGATCAAGACCGACGACATGGTCAAGGTGATCGGTGGCAAGGACTCCGGCAAGACCGGCCGCGTGCTGCGCACCGAACCGAAGCGCAGCTTCGTCTACGTCGAGGGCATCAACACGGTCAAGCGGCACGAAAAAGCGCGCCCGACCCAGGACGTGCAGAAAGCGGGCCAACAGCTCGGCGGGATCGTCGAGAAGGAGGGGCCGATCCACGTCTCCAACGTGATGCTGCTCGACCCCAAGGACAACAAGCCGACCCGGGTCGGCATCCGCCGCGACGGCGGCAAGCGGGAGCGGTTCGCGAAGCGAAGCGGGGTGAGTCTCTGATGGAGGCGGCAACGACCCCGCAGTCCCAGGCCGCCCCGCCGCCGCGCCTGCGCGAGCGCTACGAGCAGGACGTGGCACCGGCGCTGACCAAGAAATTCGGTTACGCGAGCGCGATGCAGATACCTCGCCTGCAGAAGATCGTCCTCAACATGGGCGTGGGCGAGGCCAAGCAGAACGCGAAAATGCTCGAGGCCGCCCAGGAGCAGCTGGCGCTGATCGCCGGCCAGCAACCCAGCGTGCGCCGAGCGCGCAAGTCGATCGCGTCCTTCAAGGTTCGCGAGGGAATGCCTGTCGGCCTTTCGGTCACCCTGCGCCGGGCGCGCATGTGGGAGTTCTTCGATCGCCTCACCTCGATCGCCGTGCCGCGCATCCGCGACTTCCGCGGCCTCAACCCGCGTTCCTTCGACGGCCGTGGCAACTACTCGATGGGCGTCAAGGAGCAGCTGATCTTCCCCGAAATCGACTACGACTCGATCGACGAGGTGCGCGGCCTCGACGTCACCATCGCGACCTCCGCCCAGACCGACGCCGAGGCTTTCGAGCTGCTGCTCGGGCTCGGCATGCCATTCGCCAAAGAGGGCCGGCCGGGCAGTCGCGACGCCGAGGCCGAGGCAGAGGCCGAGGAGGAGAAGCGCAAGGAGGAGGCCCGCCAACGGGCCGAGGCCGAGCAGGCCGCTTTGGAGCAGTTGAAAGAGGAGAACCCGGAGGCTTACGAGAAGCCCCCGGCCGCGGGTCCCGGCGTGGACGAGGAGGCATCCGACCTCACCCGGTCGGATACCTCCTCGTCCACGCCACCCGCGGGTGGGGACGAAGCAAAGGACTCCGAGAACTCCGAGGAGGAGAGCTGAGATGGCTAAGACTTCTATGAAGGTGAAGCAGGGTCGCAAGGCCAAGTTCAAATCGCGGGAATACAACCGCTGCCGTCGTTGTGGGCGCCCGCGCGGCTACTACCGTAAGTTCGGCCTCTGCCGGATCTGCCTGCGCGAGGCCGCGCATGACGGCTATGTCCCCGGCATGACCAAGTCGAGCTGGTAGGGACAGGAGAACAGAACCATGCTTAACGACCCGATAGCCGATTACCTGACCCGGATCCGCAACGCGCTTGGCTCCGGCCACGACGACGTGCAGATTCCCGCCTCCCGGTTGAAGGAAGAGATGTCCCGCATCCTCAAGGAGCAGGGCTACATCCGCGACTTCCATCGCAAGCCGGCAAAGGTCGGCGAGGCGATCGAGATCCGGCTCAAGTACACCGAGGACCGCCGCCCGGTGATCATCGGCCTGGAGCGGATCTCGCGGCCCGGCCGACGGCGCTACGTCGATCACACCGAAGTGCCGCGCGTGTTCGGCGGCACGGGTACCGCGATCGTCAGCACCTCGGTCGGCGTGATGACCGGGCACGAAGCGAAGCAGAAGGGCGTCGGCGGCGAGGTCGTCGCCTACGTCTGGTGAATCGGAGCACTCCGCGATGAGCCGAATTGGAAGAAAACCGATCCCCGTCCCCGACTCCGTCACGGTCGAGCTCGCCCCTGGGCGGGTTGCCGTCAAGGGGCCGAAGGGCGAGCTGGCGCAGAGCCTCTCTGCCGAGATGAAGGTTCAGCAGGACGACGGCACGGTCACCGTCGAGCGTCCGACCGATCGCGGCGAGCATCGCGCCCTGCACGGACTTACCCGCAGCCTGATCGCGAACATGGTCGAGGGCGTCACCGAGGGCTTCGAGAAGCGGCTCGAGATCCAGGGCGTCGGCTACCGCGCTCAGCTCAAGGGCAAGAGTTTGGAGATGGCGCTCGGCTACTCGCACCCGGTTCCGATCGAGCCGCCGGAGGGGATCGAGTTCGAGGTCCCGCAGCCGACCGAGATCATCGTGCGGGGAATCGACAAACAGCTGGTCGGGCAGGTCGCCGCCGACATCCGCAAGCGCCGCCCCCCCGAGCCCTACAAGGGCAAGGGAATCCGCTACCGCGACGAGCACGTGATGCGCAAGGTGGGTAAGCGCGCATGACCGTCGTCACCAAGCGCCAGCAGCGCCTGCGCCGCCGCCGCCGGGTCCGCGCCCGGATCGTCGGCAGCTCCGAGCGGCCGCGCCTCTCCGTCTACCGCTCCAACCGCGGTGTCTTCGCCCAGCTCATCGACGACGCTGCCGGTCGCACCGTTGCCGCGGTCAACT
>DAIRWC010000246.1:0-2940 GCA_036802505.1 Solirubrobacterales bacterium | reverse complement strand
GCGACAACGCGGTCAGCTCGCCCAAAATCGCCGACGCCACCGTGACGGCCGCTGCCCTCGGCACCGATTCGGTCGGCAGCGACGAGATTGCGAAAGACGCAGTCAACACCGACGAGATCGCCGAAAACGCCGTTGCCTCAAACGAGGTAGCCGACCAGTCGCTGACCCAGGACGACCTCGGCCCCAACTCGGTCGGCTCGAGCGAGATCCAGGCCGGAGCCATCCGCGCCTCCGAGCTCGGCACGATCATCCAGGTGTCCAACAGCACCCCGATCGCAGCCAACAGCAACGGCAGCGTCTCGGTCCAGTGCCCCGCGGGCACCACGGTGATCAGCGGCGGCGGCCAACCGGACAACTTCGGGGTCGAGATGACCTCGACGCTCCGCAGCGGCAACGGCTGGCTCTACCAAGCGAAGAACAACAACGCGGCAGCCAGCAAGCTGACCGTCTTCGCCTACTGCCTCACCGGCGGCTCCAGCAACTAACTCAGCTCAGCTCGAAAGAGGCCGGGGTACCCCTGCTGCGAACCCGCTCGCTACGCTCGCTCACAAGTTCGCCACAGGGGCACCCCGGCCTCTTAAGCAGCACCCTCGACATTCAGCTTTGAACCCTGAGGGGAGGGGCGGGGCCCCCGCCCCTCCCCCGCTACGGAACTACGATGCTGGTTTGTCCTCGGAGTTCGACTCGATCTCTTGAGCGAGCTCCTCGAGCTCCTCCGCAAAGGAGGGTCCGAAGCTCTCGACCGGGGTTTCGTCCCCGTCGACGCCAAGCTCCGCAGCCAGCTCGTCTTCGTCGAGCAGGTCGTCGTCGCTCGGAGGCTCGATCGGCACGGCCGGCTCCACGGACAGCGTCCGGTAGTGCTTGAGGCCGGTCGCGGCCGGGATCAGCTTGCCGATGATGACGTTCTCCTTGAGGCCGACGAGTTTGTCCCGTTTGCCCTCGAGCGCCGCATCGGTGAGCACCTTGGTGGTCTCCTGGAAGGAGGCCGCGGAGAGGAAGGACTCGGTCGCCAGCGAGGCCTTGGTGATGCCGAGGATGACCTCCTCGCCTTTGGCCGCCGTGCCGCCGTCCGCCTTGATCTGTTTGTTGAGCCGTTTGAGCTGGCCGCGGTCTTCGAGCTGGCCGGGCAGAAGTTCGGTCGAGCCCTTCGACTCGATTTTCACCTTCTTCAGCATCTGCCGGGCGATCAGCTCGATGTGCTTGTCGTTGATGTCGACGCCCTGGGCTCGGTAGACCTTCTGCACCTCGGCGACGAGGTAGAGCTCGACCTCGGTGCGGCCGCGGATCGCCAGCAGGTCGGCTGGATACAGCGAGCCCTCGTTGAGCTGCTGGCCGACCTCGACCTTCTCGCCATCGGCAACGTGCAGGCGGGTGCGCGGCGGGAAGCTGTAAGCGTGCTCCTCGCCGCTCGACTCGGTGACGATCACTTTCAGCGCTTTGTCGGTTTCTTCGACCGTGACCTTGCCGGCCTCTTCCGCCATCTGCGCCAGACCCTTCGGTTTACGCGCCTCGAAGAGCTCGACGATGCGCGGCAGGCCCTGGGTGATGTCCTGGCCGGCAACACCGCCGGTGTGGAACGTCCGCATGGTCAGCTGCGTGCCGGGCTCGCCGATCGACTGAGCGGCGATGATCCCAACCGCGTCGCCGATGTTGACCGTCGAGCCGGTCGCCGGGGCAATGCCGTAGCAAGCACGGCAGATTCCCGACTCGGCCTCGCACTTGAGGGTTGAGCGGACCGGCACCGTGACCTCTTCGTCGCCGAGCGCCTCGGCGATCTGCTCGACGTCGGCCAGGGTGATCTCCTGGTTGCGCTTGAGCAGCTCGCGGCCGCGTTTGGTTTCGAATTTCTTCGCCGCCAGGCGACCGAAAAGATTGTCGTTGAGCGTGCCGTCGTCCTTGCGCAGCGCCATCTCGATGTGTTCTTTGGTCTTGCAGTCCTCGTCGCGGACGATGACGTCCTGGGCGACGTCGACCAGACGGCGGGTCAGGTAGCCCGAGTCCGCCGTACGCAGCGCCGTGTCGGCCAGGCCCTTTCGGGCACCGTGGGTCGAGATGAAGTACTCGAGCACCGAGAGGCCCTCCATGAAGTTGGCCTTGATCGGCCGCTCGATGATTTCGCCTTTTGGATTGGCCATCAGACCGCGCATCCCGGCCAGCTGACGAATCTGTTTGAACGAGCCGCGGGCACCCGAGTTGGCCATCATGAAGATGGGGTTGAGCTCGTCGAGGTTGTCCTCCATCGCCTGGGCGACCTCGTCGGTCGCTTTGTTCCAGTCGGCGGTGACCGCCTCGTGGCGCTCCTCCGCGGTGATGTAGCCGTCGTCGTACTGGCCCTGGATCGCCGCCGTCTGTTTCTCGTAGCGATCGAGGATCTCCGCCTTCTCGGGCGGTGAGACGACGTTGTTCTTGGCGACCGTGATCCCGGCCTGGCTGGCGTAGTGGAAGCCGAGATCCTTGAAGGCGTCCAGCACTCGTGAGACCGCCGGCGCACCGTAGTTCTCAACCAGGTCGGAGACCATCTCGTTGACATTGCGCTTCTTCAGCGCCTGGTTGGCGAAGACGAAGCCGTCGGGGTCGAACTCGTCGTCGAGAGCTGCAGCGAGCGCCCGCTCGATCTTTTCGTTGAAGATGATCCGCCCGACCGTGGTCAGGAAGTGCTCGTGCCCGGCCCGCCGGTACTCGGCGAGGTCGTGCAGCTTGCAGCCGCCGTTCTCGTAGACGAGCTCGGCCTCCTGCGCGGAGCGGAAGACCTTCGGCGCGGAGCCGTTCTTCGCCGCGCCCTTGCCCGCCTTCAGCTCCCCGTCCTTCTTGAGCAGCTCCTCGGCCGTCGGGCCGTAGGTGAGGTAGTAGATCCCCAGAACCATGTCCTGGGTCGGCGTCGCCAGCGGCGCACCGTGGGCCGGGGAGAGGATGTTGTTCGCCGACAGCATCAGGATCCGC
>DAIRWC010000245.1:0-2970 GCA_036802505.1 Solirubrobacterales bacterium | reverse complement strand
GTCCCAGTGAGCGCTGCGACTCAGCCTGTCCATCAGGCGCTCCACGGCTACCGCGACGGCCACCGCCTGCTTGCCTCCTCGGCACCGATCGGCGAGTTCGACCAGCGCCAGATGCTGGTCCTTTCCGACAGCGCCGACGCCCGCCAGATCCCCCCCGAGGCTCCGCTACTCTGCGGCTACCCACTCCCGAGCGGCGAGTACTACGTGCTCGCCTTCACCTGGCCCGCCGTAGAGCTGCGCCGCCCCGGCTGCGTCTGGACCCACTCCCTGCTGCTGGCCGATCCACTACTCGCCGAGGAGAACCTCCTGTCGCTGCTCAGCGCCTTCTCCCGTCCCCATCCCGACGAAGAGGGATGGGACTCCTACGCCGAACCGCTTATCCCGAGCTCGCTTAGCGGCGGCCGGGGGGAAGGAACCCTGCTACCGAGGGCGCCGGCAGTGACCGAGACGCTGCTCTGGTCCCTCTATGAGCCGCCGGCCCCGCCGATCGACTTGCGATCGGGCTCGCTGAAGGGCATCGACCAGCACCGCTTCCTGCTCGCGATCTGGCTGCAGCAGGCGCCGGCCTTGCGATGGTCCTTCTCCTTCGCCCAGGCGCCGAGGACGGCCCGCCGCCTTGGCGAGCGGCTCTTCGACCTGCAGCTGACCGGCAATCCCCAGCAGGGCAGCTGGGAGGAGCCGGGCGATCGTCCCGCTCCGCGAACGATCACCAAGCCGCTCGAACGCCAACCCCCGAACTGGTGTGCGGCGCTGCGCACCGATCTCAAGTCCCCGGGGGCACTGCGCGTGTTCCTGCGAGACTTCGGCGAGGACGAACTCGCCTCCAGGCAGGGACTCTGGGTCCTCGCCACTGTTTTCGCCGCTCTCGATCCCGGATACCAATCCGACCTCGCAAGCGGGCTCAGGGCACTCGCCCGCGTCTGCCCCGGCCCCGAGGAAGCGGCTGAGCTGAAGCAGGCGCTCTTCTCAAGTCAGCCCGACCGTCGCCTTCCCTTCCCCGTCGACCAGGTGGAGCTCCTGCTCGCCCTTGCCGGCTCCGAGGTTGACGAGGACGGCGAGGCCCACGGCCTCGGAGATCGCCTCGCCGAGCTGCTCAAGGTCGACGAGCCCCTGGTCCTTCGACTGACCGGGCAGCTACTGAAGCGCCGTCGCTCCAAGGCGGCCAAGGCGGGGTTGGAGGCGATCGCGGCAGCTCTCACAAGTGCTCAGATCAAGCGTTGGGCGGCTGAGGACCAGGGGCTCCTCGCCCGGCTCGCCGTCCACTCCCAGCCGCTCATCTCACGCCCGGCACTGGTGTCCTCGCTCGATTTTGATTTCGCCTGGCCGATCCTTGGCAAACCTCACATGGCGAGAAACAAGCGTCTTGGCCTACTAGAAGCCGCGCTTGAGGCAGGCACGGAGAAATTCACCGAGGCCGCCACCGCCTCGTGGCCGGACGGCATCGAGCTCCTGCTCGAGGCGATCCATTCGACCGGCTCAGACGCCGACCTCTCCCGGTTCTTGGAGGACGCGAAGTCGAAGCCAGTGGTCAGCTGGCTACAGGCAAACGGGCCTTCGCTAGCTGTGGCGAGCGCCCTGCTCAATGCTTGGGGAGCGAAGAAGCTCGAGAAGGTGCCGGTGGCTGAGTGGGATCATCTGCTCGAGAGCGGCGGAACCCTCAGCGACTTCACTCTCGCCCTGCTCTTCCTCGCCGCGGCTGACCCCGAGACCCGCCTCGGCCCGCGGACCGCGGTCCGCGCTTTCGACGAGCTCTATGTCCGCCTTCGCTCCGCCGCCAAACTGAAGCCCAAGGCGCTTGAGCGACTCGGTGAAGCCGCCGGCGATCGTAAGACGCCGCCGCTCGAGCAGGCTGGCGATCTCCTCGCCACCGGCTTTGTCGGCGGCAAATGGCCGGCCGAGGAGCTGCTCTCGATCGAGAATCCGGCCGCTCTGCGCCAGGTTCTCGCCAGTCCGACAGCAGCGCCCCTGATCGCTGCCCTGATTCCGATCCTCGACTCCTCCGGAGCGACCAAGAAGCAGGGGGAGATCGTCTGGGATTCCCTATTTGCTTCGGAAGATGTTTCCTTCATCGAGAAGGCACTCGCTCCAATCCGGGAGGCCATCCTGTGGCCGAGCCGGCTCCTCAAGCGTTGAGAGATATTGGAAACAGATGGATCCGAACCCGGCGACCACATGGGCTACAAGCAGGCGGTATATCTACCTCTTGACAGTTGACGAGGTTGACGGTAATTTTGAGAGTCAATGGCAGCGAACCCAGCCCTCCTAGATCGCACCGTCCAAGAGTTTCGGCGCACGCTCACTGAGATCGGTGGGCAGCCGAGTTCGGCTGATGACGCCGAGGTTCTGGGGCGCCGCGCGGCGATGGTCGTGCTTGCCGGCGGTGCCTGGGAACGCGCTCTCGGAGAGCTGCTTACCAGCGCCGAAGCGCGCATCCTGCTTGGTGGGATCAGTCGCGAGGCGCTGCGCAAGCGGGTTCTCAGCGGCTCGGTGCTTGCCCTGCGCGACGATGCCGACCTGATCCGCTACCCGCGTTGGCAGTTCGATGCCGCGAACAGTGCTCCCTTTGGGGCGATCAAGAGGCTCAACAAGATCTTTGGTGAGACGGGGCTCGATGCTTGGACGCTTGCCGCCTTTGCCATCGCCCCGCAACCGGAGCTGGATAACCGGGCCCCGGTTGATGCCTTTGGCGACGCGGACCTCGAGCCTCTACTCCTCTCAGCCCAGCGCACCGTGGCCGACCTGACGCGTTGAGCCCGCGCGGCCTGCTCGCTCCCCCGGACGAACTCCCCGAGCTTCCCAGCGCGAAGCTCGGGACAGACGCCCTATGGCGGATCCACGCTGCCGATGTCGCGCCCTGGTTCTTCGACGCCGGTCCCGATGGCCGATTCAACCTTGCCGATTCGGGCACGTGCTACCTCTCCGAGGAGCCAATTGGCGCCTTCGTCGAGAAGTTCGGGCGCCTTCTGCGGC
>DAIRWC010000244.1:0-2999 GCA_036802505.1 Solirubrobacterales bacterium | reverse complement strand
GCGCCGCGAGCGCGCCGCCGCCCAGGGCGCCGAGGAAAGCTCGGCGCCCCAGACGCGGCGATGACTGCGGGGGACCAGCCGTGACTAGCCGCCCGGCAGGACGTTGATCGTGCCGTGCATCCAGGGGTGGATCGCGCAGATGAAGTAGATCCGCGTCGGTCCTGCCGAGGTGTCGACGTTGACCTTCTGGACGATCGAGGCGCCCGGCTTCTCACCGGTGAACCAGGAGTCGCCCTTTTCGGTCAGGCTGCCGGACGTGCTCCAGCCTTCGGGGCCCACGTCGACCGGATTGATCTTTGGCGGGCCGTTGCCTTTGACCCCATGCCAGCCGGCGATGGCTTTACAAATGTGATTCGGCGTGAAGCAGAGCTGGCGCTGTTTGGGGGTCTTCGGCATCGACCCTTTGGTGACCAGCGAGAACGTGTGCGGGCCGACCTTGTGTGGGTTGGTCGTGTTGACCACGGCGAGGTTTTCGCCGTCGGCGATCGTCTTCGGTGCTTCAAAGCGAAGGCCGCCCTTGCCGTCTTTGATGAAGACGGTCGGGTCGGTGCCGGCCGAGGCCGTCGAGGCCAGGGCGCAGAACGCGACGAGTGCGGCAACAGCGACAGCGATGAACTTGCTCAAGCGAGTTTCCTTTCGGTCATCGGTTTCAGGCCCGCAAGCGGTAGCCCTTCGCGAAGAGTCGCAGATTTACCGCGAATAGAAAAGCGGTGGCGGCGGTCAGGGCCAGCAGGGAGAGCGCGATGCTGACTTCGGTGTAGCCGACGAAGCCGTAGCGAACCAGGTTGATCATGTAGAAGATCGGGTTGAAGTGGGTCAGGGTCTGGAACGGCTGGGGCAGCAGCGTCGCCGAGTAGAAGACCCCGCCGAGGAAGATCAGCGGCTGCAGGACAAAGGTCTGGGCGAAGGCGACGTCGTCGAACTGTTCGGCACGAACGCCGATCAGCACCCCCAGCTGCGAGAAGAAGAAGCCGACGAGGAAGAGCGACGGGATCAGGACGAGGACGTTGTCGACCGGCAGGTCGACCAGCAGCGAGGCGGCGATGAAGGTCAGCAGCGCGACGATCAGGCCGCGCATGAAGCCGCCGAGCGAGAAGGCGAGCAGCAGCTCCAGCGGCGAGGCGGGAGAGGAGAGCTGGTCCTGGATCGCGCCCTGGAATTTCTGCTGCAGGATCGAGGACGAGTTGTTGGCGAAGGCGTTGGTCGAGAACGACATCATGATCAGGCCCGGGATGACGAAGACGACGTAGTCGATCCCGTGCAGTTCGCCGACCCGCGAGCCGAGCGCGGCGCCGAAGACCGAGATGTAGAGGAAGGTTTCCAGCAGCGGCGCGCCGATCGTCTGTTTCTTGATCTTCATGAACCGGTTGACCTCGCGCCGCCAGAGCGTCGCGAAGCGGATCTGCGCGGCGCTCACAGCACCGGCTCCTCGATGTGCGAGCGCGAGAGCTCCTTGCGGCCGACCAACGCCAGGTAGGCGTCCTCGAGGTTGTCGACGCCGAAGCGGGCCGACAGCGCGGCGCTGGTGCCCTCGCCGACGATCTGGCCTTCGTTGATGAAGGCGATCCGGTCGCAGAGCTGCTCGGCCTCCTCGATGTAGTGGGTGGTCAGCAGGATCGACGTCCCCTCCTGGTTGATCCGCTGCACGTAGTGCCAGAGCTCGAGCCGCAGCTCGACGTCGACGCCGGCGGTCGGCTCGTCGAGGATCAGCAGGCGCGGCCGGTGCATCATCGCCCGCGCCAGGATGCAGCGCCGTTTCATCCCGCCCGAAAGCGTGCGGGTGCGTTCGTTGCGCTTCTCGGTCAGCGAGAAGGTCTCGAGCAGTTCCTTGGTCCGCTCGCGCCGCTCGCGCTTGGGCATGCCGAAGTAGCCGGCGTGGTAGTCGAGCGTCTCCTCGACGGTCAGGAACCAGTCGAGGTTGACCTCCTGCGGTGCGAGCCCGACGGCCTGCCGGGCGTCGCCGTAGTCGGCGATCGCGTCGTGGCCGAAGACCTGGATCGAGCCGCCGGTCGGCTGCGCCAGCCCGGTCGTGCAGTGGATCAGGGTCGACTTGCCGGCGCCGTTGGGGCCGAGCAGGCCGAACAGCTCGCCCGGCTTGATCTCGAGCGAGACCCCGCGCAGCGCCTCGACCCCGGTCGGGTAGCGCTTGGCCAAGTCTTCGATCTGGAGTGCGTTCACCCCTGGCAATCTAGGGGAGCGCTCATGCCGGCATGTTGGAGCCCATCCGGCAGGGGTTCCACTTAACTTTTTCGGTGGAGCCTCTCCGGCCGTCCGAGATTGAATTGACGAAAAAGTACAAGACGTTCCACCCCTACCGGATGGGCTCTATGTGTGACGCTCAGCGTCGCAAGGTGCGAAGGACGGACTGCGCGGCGTTGTAGCCGTTCATGCCGTGAGCGCCCGCGCCCGGCGGGGTCGCTGCCGAGCAGATGAAGATGCCCGGCGCGCCGGTGGCGTAGGGATCGAGGGAGATCCGGGGACGGACCAGCGACTGCAGCGGGGTGTTGGCGCCGGTGACTATGTCGCCGCCGATGTAGTTGGGGTTGTAGGACTCGAACTCGGCGGGAGAGCGGATGTGGCGGGCGAGGATGCGATCGCGCAGGCCCGGCGCGAAGCGTTCGACCTGGTCGAGCAGCGCCTCGGTCCCGTCGCCGGAGTAGCCATGCGGGACGTGGGCGTAGGCCCAGACCGGGTGGACGTCGCCGCGCGAGCGCGAGGGGTCGGCGAGGTACTGCTGGCAGAGCAGGACGAAGGGACGCTCGGGCATCCGGCCGCGGTTGACTTCGCGTTCGCTCGCGGCGGTCTCCTCGAAGGAGCCGGTCACGTGGACGGTTCCGGCCCGAGCCGAAGCCGGGTCGGTCCAGGGCACCCCGCCCTCGACCGCGAGGTCGACCTTGAAGGCGCCCGGACCGTGCTTGTAGCGACGGTAGGCACGCGCCACCCGGCTCGGCAGCCGCCCGCCGGCGAGCTCGACGACGGCAGCGGGAGCGAGGTCGAGG
>DAIRWC010000243.1:0-3009 GCA_036802505.1 Solirubrobacterales bacterium | reverse complement strand
GAGTCGAGCAGGGCGAGCGTCGCCAAGGCGCCGACCGTGGCGACGGCGGCGATTGCGTAGGCGATGTGTCTGCGGCGGATGATGGGAGTTCCCTCACCGCCGAGCATAGGAGTAGCCGGATCGCCTTGCGATGCGCCGATTGCGGAGGTAGATTGAGCGTGATGAGACCGCTCGGCGTGGGTGCCGGCGGCTCGGCCGAAAGGGGGAAGTGCTGAGTTCCCTGACTGGAAGACTTGTGGCAATCGGCGCCGCCGTGGTCGTCGTCGCCGGCCTGATCGGCTTCTACGTCGCCGACCTCGCCCGCTCGCCGGCGTCGGTCGAAGCCAGCCGCAAGGGCGGCGTTTACCACGTGTACCTCAAAACCGAGGCCGCGGTCGGCCCGCAGGGCGCCAACCCGAGTTGGGTTTCCTACCTGATCAAAAACCCGCAGGGCGAATGGATTCACAGCACCAACTTCAAGGTCCCGGCCCACGCGCTGATCCACTTCACCGTGTACCAGTTCGACGGCGACAGCGGCCTGCGCAATCCGTTCCTCTCCCAGGTCCACGGCACCGTCGGCAACACGATGCTGGTCGACGGCAAGCCGATGAAGTCGATCCCGCCCGAAGAGGCCTCACACACCTTCGCGGTGCCGCAGATCGGCCTGATCGTGCCGCTGCGCGGGGTCCCCGAAGACGAGGACGATCAGTGCGAAGAAGGGCCGTGCAGCCTGCACCAGGCGCACGAGCGGATCGACTTCACGATCCGCACCGGCGACCCCGGACGCTTCCGCTGGCAGTGCTTCGTGCCCTGCGCGGCGGGCTTCCTCGCCGGCTTCGGCGGGCCGATGCAGACGATCGGCTATATGGACGGCTTCCTCCAGGTGACGTGAGCCCGCTCAGATGAACGAGCCGAACCACCTGCGCCGGATCGTCGTCGCCTCGATCGTGTTGAGCGCGATCGCGACGCCGATCGTCGTCGCCGTGATCGCCCCCAACCTGCCGCCGGGCGACGGCAGCAGCGCCGCTACCGGCCAGGTCTACGACAACACGGTGCTGTTCGGCATCGTCACCCCGATCGCCGCCTCGATCCTCGTCTTCTTCGCCTACAGCCTCGTCGTCTTCCGCCGTCGCGAGGAGGGGCCGGCGGAAGGGATCGCGGTGAACGGCGACGAGCGCGTCTCGGCCTGGTGGCTTGGAGTGACGACGGTCATCGTCATCTTCCTCGCCGCCTTCGGCACGGTCGAGCTGGCCGACGCCGGCTCGGGGGGTGGCCAGGGCCCTGAGCCGGCCTTCAAGCCCGACGGCAGGGCGATGCCGGTCCAGGTGATCGCCCAGCAGTGGGAGTTCACCTACCGCTACCCGACCTTCGGCGGGATCGAGACCGCGCACCTTGAGTTGCCGGTCGGCCGCCAGGTTGCCTTCCACGTCACCTCGCTCGACGTGATCCACTCCTTCTGGGCGCCGAAGATCGGCGTCAAGGCCGACGCCAATCCCGGCGTCGACAACGTCGCCTACGTCAAGCCGGACGAGGAAGAGGCCTTCGAAATCCACTGCAGCGAGCTCTGCGGCCTCTGGCACGGCTACATGTTCGACACCGGGCAGGTGGTCAGCGACGCCGAGTTCCTACGCTGGATCCACAACCAGCAGAAGGTATTCGCTCCCGCCGCCAAGGTTCTGCCGAAGTACGCGACCCATTACTTCCCCGAACCCGACAGGAGGGGCGGATGAACGAGGCAGCGGCAGCGACCCCCGCATGGCGGCGCCTGATCGGTTTCAACCTGCTCAGCGGGATCGTGCTGGGAATCGTCGGCTTCTACGTCGGCTGGTGGCTCGGCCACCAGATCCACGCCGACAGCCTCGACTTCTTCGAAGACACCAACCAGAACGACGTCGCGCTGATGCTCGGCTACGTCTTCGCCGTGCTCGGCTTCCTCACCGGCCTCGGCTTCGCCAACTACCCGCTCGCGCGGATGCTCGGTCGCCGCCGCACCCACGTCGAAGGCGAGACGCAGGGGGTGGGACGCTACTTCCGGCTCTGCACCGATCACAAGGTGGTCGGCGTCCAGTACCTCTGCGGGGTCGGGCTCTTCTTCTTCATCGCCGGCCTCAACGCGATGCTGATCCGGACCGAGTTGCTGCGCCCGACGCCGCAGGTCTTCGGCGCCGGCAACTACCTGACCCTGGTCGGCCTGCACGGCACGATGATGATGGGGATCATGACCTCGGGGGTGCTCGGACCGTTCGCCAACTACTTCGTGCCGCTGATGATCGGCGCGCGGCGGATGGCCTTCCCGCGGATCGAGTCGCTGACCTTCTGGCTGCTGATGGCGGCCGGGACGATCCTGATGACGACGCTCTTCTTCGGCGGCTTCCCGACCGGCTGGACCGGCTACGCGCCGCTCAACGACCAGGCCAACTGGGGCTTCGACTCCTACATCTTCTTCTTCGCCCTGGTCGGGATCTCGATGACCCTGCTCGGTGTGAACATGATCACCACGATCGTCAGCATGCGGGCGCCCGGGCTGACCTGGCGACGGCTGCCGATCTTCTGCTGGGGCGCGCTCAGCACCGGCATCCTGATGGTGCTGGCGGCGCCGGTCCTGATCGCCGTGCTGCTGATGGTCGCCTTCGATCGCGGCGTGCAGACCTCGTTCTTCCTCGCCGGCGCCGGCGGCAGCCCCTACCTGTTCCAGAACCTGTTCTGGTTCTTCGGCCATCCGGAGGTGTACGTGCTGGCGCTGCCCGGGTTCGGCGTCGTCCTGGAGATCCTGCCGGTCTTCGCGCGCAAACCGCTCTGGGGCTACCGGGTGGCGGTCGCGGGGATCGTCGGCGTCGCCCTGCTCAGCTTCTTCGTCTGGCAGCACCACCTCTTCGTCAGCGGCCTCAACTCCTCGTTGCGCCCCTTCTACATGTTCTCCACCGAGGCGATCTCGGTGCCGACCGGGCTCGTCTTCCTGGCCGGGATGGGGACGCTGTGGCGGGCGAAGATCCGCTACCGGGTGCCGATGCTGTTCTGCCTGGCCTGGTT
>DAIRWC010000242.1:2616-3020 GCA_036802505.1 Solirubrobacterales bacterium | reverse complement strand
GTCCTGCTGATCACCGCGCGGCTGATGCACGGGCACCTCGGCCGTCCCGACGCCAAGGCCAGGTTCAAGCACATGTTCTCCAACAACCGCGCCGTCAACGTCCTCGCCGCCGCCCGCATCTTCCTCTTCGCCTCGCGCGACGTCTGGTTCGTGGTCGGCCTGCCGGTCTACCTCGAGACCGTGCTCGGCTGGAGCTTCTGGCAGACCGGTGGCTTCCTGGCCGTCTGGGTGATCGGCTACGGGATCGTGCAGGCCGCGGCGCCTGGCTTCGTGCGCCGGCGAGGCAAGGTGGGAGGCGCCGAGCCCGACGGCAGGACGGCGACCTGGCTCGCCTTCGCACTGGCGGCCTTTCCGGCCGCGATCGCCCCCGGGCTCGTCGGCACCGCGCTGGCCGGGTTCGGCCA
>DAIRWC010000242.1:2080-2606 GCA_036802505.1 Solirubrobacterales bacterium | reverse complement strand
GCCTTCCCGGCCGCGATCGCCGTCGGCCTGACGGCCGACCTCGACCCGACCGCGGTCATCGTCGTCGGGCTGATCGCCTTCGGCGTGGTGTTCGCGATGAACTCAGCCGTCCACTCCTACCTGATCCTCGCCTACGCCGAAAACGACAAGGCGGCGATGAACGTCGGCTTCTATTACATGGCCAACGCCGGCGGCCGGTTGGCCGGCACGGTCCTGTCGGGGCTGCTCTACCAGTGGGACGGACTGGTTGCCTGCCTCTGGGCGTCGGCGACCTGCGTGCTCGCCGCCGCCCTGCTGTCGATCCTGCTGCCGAGCAAGACCCCGAGCCCGACCCGGCCCGAGGACGAGCTGGCGCCGGCTGGCTGAAGGGGACCTCGATGGGAAATTCCGTCAGCTACTGACGGAATTTGCATCGGTGCCGAGGGCGCCGACGCCGACCGGCTGGCTGACGGCGCGGGCGCGCCACATCGCCTCGTCGGCCTTGTGCAGGAGCCCGTCGGCGTCGTTGCCGTGCTCCGGGCAGGCG
>DAIRWC010000242.1:0-2070 GCA_036802505.1 Solirubrobacterales bacterium | reverse complement strand
CCCGCCGAGATCCCGATCCGTAGGCCGCCCGCGCGCTCGAGGTCGTCGAGCTGGCTCAGCAGCCGCTCCGCCATCTGCACGCCGCCGACGGTGTCCTGGCCGGGGGCCAGCACGCAGAGGGCGTCCTCCTCCAGCCGGAAGGTCTCGTCGACGAGGCGGACGCTCTCGCTCAGCGCCGCGCCGACGACGGCAAGTGCTGTCTGGCGACCGCCACCGGCATCGTCGTCGCGCGTCCCCGGTCCCTCGACGTCGAAGACGACGAGGGCGAAGGGCTGCTCGTAGCGACGGTGGCATTCGAGCAGCTGGTCGAGTCGGCGGCGCATCTGCCCGGCGCGGTAAAGGCTCGGGTGCTCGTCCTCTGCGGTCGGTGCCGCCCCGCCGTGCTCCCAGAGCGTGCCGACCGCGGTCGCCGTGACCGAGCCGAACTCCTCGGCCAGCTTCTGCGCCGCGGCCGCGAACAGCTCCCCGTCGCGTCCCGCCATCTCCTCGTGCAGCCTGCCCAGCAGCGAGGCCTGCAGGGTCGAGACCTCGCGGGCGAGCTGCCCCGCACCGGAGCCCGGCAAACCGGTTCGTGTCGGAGCGTCCGTCGCCACGCCGAGACCTTGGCGATTCGAGCGGACGCCAGGCCGCCAAAAACTCGCAAATTGCGGTCTGACACCCGTCTAGGAAAAATGGCTACTCAAGCGTGCGGCGGCCGGTGAAGGCGTTGCCGAGGGTGACCTCGTCGGCATGCTCGAGGTCGGCGCCGATCGGCAGGCCGCTGGCCAGGCGGGTGACGGTGACCTGGCCGCGCAACTGATCGGCGATGTGGAGGGCGGTGGCCTCGCCGGTGGTGGTCGGGTTGGTGGCGAGGACCACCTCGCGCACGTCGCCCTCTGCCACCCGGCGGAGCAGCTCGGCGATCTTGAGATCGCTCGCGTCGATCCCGTCGATCGGCGAGAGGGCGCCGCCGAGCACGTGGTAGAGGCCGCGGTACTCGTGGGTGCGCTCGATCGGGATCACGTCGGCGGGCTCCTCGACCACGCAGATCGTCTCCTGGTCGCGACCGGAGTCGGTGCAGATCCGGCAGAGGGGCCCCTCGGAGAGGTTGAAGCAGCGCTCGCAGAGGCCGACCTTCTCCTTCACCTCGCGGATCGCCTCGGCCAGGGCCGCGGCCTCTTCGTCGGGGGCGCGGAGGATGTGAAAGGCAAGGCGCTGCGCGGTGCGCTGGCCGATCCCCGGCAGTCGCGAGAGCTCGGCGACCAGGCGGGAGAGCGGCGCCGGGCCCTCGCCGCTCACATCCCGGGAAGGCCCGGCATGCCTCCCATACCCCCGGTGATTCCGCCCATCTTCGAGTTCTGCAGCTCCTGGGCGGCGCGCAACCCCTCGTTGACCGCTGCCTGAACCATGTCGGCAAGGATCTCGGCCTCCTCGGGGTCGATCGCCTCGGGGTCGATGACGATCTCGCGCAGGGACAGGTCGCCGCCCATCTTCACCTTGACCATGCCGCCGCCGGCGCTGGCCTCGACCACCTCGTCTTTGAGCGACTCCTGCGCCTCCAGCATCTGTTGCTGCATCTGCTGCGCCTGTTTCATCAGCGCATTGACGTCGAAACCTCCCGGACCGCCCCTTGCCATCAACCGACCTCCTCGGCGTCGAACTCGCTCTTGATCTTCTCCACCAGCGCCTCATGGTCGAGGCCGCCGTCCTTCTCAGCCTCAACCTCTGCAGGAGCTTGCTCACCGTCGAAGACGGCATAGGCCGGGCGCACCTTCCGCCCCAGGACCGTCTCCAGCGCCGCGGCGAGCTGTTCCCGCTTGTCGGGAGCTTCGGCCTTGCGCTTGTTGAAAGTGTGGTCGGCCGGGAAGCCAACCGTCACGCTTCCCTCGCCAGCATCGAACGCAACCGGCCTCGCACCCTCGAAGGTTGCTGCCAGCGCCGGGGCGGTCTGCATCAGCTGATCGAGCACAGCGGGCCAGGCTCGAACCACCTGCTCCATGTCCAGCTCGTGGCCGGCGGGTCCGTCCAGATGAAGACGTACTCTGTCGAGGGACGGCGCGCTCTGCTCCCCCACGGCGCTGGCGACCCGGC
>DAIRWC010000241.1:0-3055 GCA_036802505.1 Solirubrobacterales bacterium | reverse complement strand
CTTGTAGCCCATCTTCTTGATTTTGGGCGGGACGTTGAGACCCTTGTAGTCGCCCTCGTTGATTTCCACCCAGGGCTCCTTCTCGGTGATGAAGCAGGTCATCCCCTTATATGGAGGGTCGGCCTTGGGGTCGGTCTTCATCAGCACGAAGACGACGCTGGAGCCGAGCCCGTTGGTCACCCACATCTTCTGGCCGTTGAGCTCCCAGTTGCCGTCCTCGCCCTGCTTCGCCGTCGACTTGATCCCCTGCACGTCGGAACCGACCTCGGGCTCCGAGAGCGAGAAGGCGGCGCGGATCTCACCGGTCGCCATCTTCGGCAGGAAGTAGTCCTTCTGCTCGTCGGTGCCGAACTTCATCAGCAGGTAGGAGCCGATGAAGTGGGTGTTGACTACGCCGGAGATCGAGATCCAACCGCGCGAGAGCTCTTCGACGATCATCGCGTAGGTCGTCAGGTCGAGCCCCATGCCGCCGTACTCCTCGGGGATCGTCACCCCGAACAGGCCGAGCTCCTTCATCTGCTCGACGATCGGCTCGGGGAAGGAGTCCTCGTGGTCGTACTTCTCGGCGTTGGGGATTATCTGCTCGTCGGCGAACTGGCGCACCATCTCGGTGATGTCGCGCTGGATGTCGGTCTGCTCGGTATAGGCGGCGGTGTCTACGGCCATGGCTCCTGATCCGGTCGGGTTCTCGGGCAGCCGAAGGATATCGGCGCGACGCGCGCGGCCCAGTTCGCGTCAGGCCGAGACCGGTAGGCGCTGCAAACGCTGCAGCCGCTCGGCAACCCTGTCGGCACGGGCGGTGAAGTCGCCCATCCCGTTGTCCATGGGCGGGTTGGCCGGTATCCGGCCGTTGCCGCCAATCGCCCTGCTCGCCCGCTCGGCAAGCTCCGCCGCCCGCCGCGCCTGCTCGGCGGCATCCAGGGCAGCGGCGCCGACGGTCATTACCGCCGCCTCCGAGGCACGGGCGGTGGCCAGCGCCTCGTCGATCCGTTCGACCAGCTCGCCCAGCAGCGGCGGCCGCGAGCGTTCCGGCAGTGCCCAATCCTCGGCGCTCTCACGCTCACGCTCGCTCATCCCCTCCTTGTACGGCGGCGGCCTGTGAATCCCTGCGCGCGGCAGTCATCGGCAGCGCCATCCACGGGCGGAGGCCCTGATCTTTCCCGGTCCGATGTTCCAAACTATCCACCCTCACTACTCCGAGTTGTACGCCATTTGAACTCCGAATTGTCCCCACCTCGCGCTAGGCTTTCAGCTGATGGCTTTCATCTCCCGGCATATCGAATCCGAGGTTCGCGACGTCCTCGCAAGCAGCCGAGCCGGCGCGATCCTCGGACCCCGCCAGGCGGGCAAGAGCACCCTCGCCCACGAGCTTCAGCACAGCGGGATCGTGCCCCATTACTACAGCCTCGACGAGGAGGCAACCCGCCGCGTGGCCCGCTCCGACCCGGACGGCTTCGTCGCCGACATCGAGAAGCCGGCGGTGATCGACGAGGTCCAGCGCGCGCCAGATCTTCTCCTGGCGATCAAGCAGGCGGTGGACAGATCCGACGAGCGCGGTCAGTTCCTGATCACCGGCTCCGCCAACGTGCTCGCGTCACGCGCCGTGGCAGATGCGCTGCCGGGGCGAGTCGAGTACGTGAACCTCTGGCCCCTATCGCAAGGGGAGATCGTAGAGCGCAAAGAGGTCTTCATCGACCGACTGCTCGCCGGTGCGCCACCAAGACTCAGCGGCGAACCGGCTGGACGGGCCGCCCACGCCGAGCGGGTCGTCCGCGGGGGGTTCCCCGACGCCTATCGGCGCAACGACCGGCAGCGCGCCCGCTATTTCGAGTCATACGTGCAGCCCTCATCAGCCGTGACCTCGCCTCCGTCGGCAGCGTGAGGGTCAGCCCCGACACGCTCGGCCAGTTGCTGAGATTACTCGCCGCGCGGTCTGGCAGCCTCGTCTCCTTCAGCCGGCTGGCCAGGGACCTCGAAGTCGACGACAAGACGGTCAAGGCGCATGCGGCGATGCTCGAAGAGCTGTTCCTGGTGCAGCGTCTGCGGCCCTGGTCGCGCAACGTCGGCTCCCGCCACGTGAAGACGCCGAAGCTGTTGATTGCCGACACCGGCCTGATGTCAGCGCTGATCGGCGTCGATGCAGCGCGTTACTCTGCGGTGGATCAAGGCGAGCTTGCCGGCAGGCTGCTGGAGACGTTCGTGACGATGGAGCTGGTCAAGCAACGGACGTGGGCCTCGATGCGCACCGAACTGTTTTTTTATCGGGACTCCCGACAGCGTGAGGTCGATGTCGTGATCGAGTCGGTGACCGGCGACGTGGCGGGAATCGAGGTCAAGGCGGCCGCCTCAGTCGGCAGATCCGACAGCGCCGGCCTCCGTTTCCTGCGCGACAAGCTCGGCCCCCGTTTCAGCGCCGGCGTCATCCTGTATGCGGGGTCAAACACGCTTGAGATCGAGGAACGGATCTGGGCGGTTCCTCTGGCAGGGCTGTGGGCGACAGAGAGCGACTGAGTCGGCTTTGAATAGATTTCCAGCTCGACCCACCGACGACCAGAGGAGCAGCTTGCGAAACCCCAGAGACTTCTTCCAGCCACTGGCGATCGGCGCCCCTGAGCCGCTGCCTGAGATCCCGGTGAAGCCGTCGCGGATGATCCATTTCCTCGACTTCTCCAACGAGAAGATGGTCGAAAAGGCCGCCGGCATCGCCGCGAAGACCGACATCCTGCTCGGCAACCTCGAGGACGCAATCCCGGTCGACCGCAAGGAGGCGGCACGCGCCGGTCTGATCAAGGCAGCGAAGGAGTCCGACTTCGGCCAGACCGCGCTCTGGACCCGGGTCAACTCGCTGGAGAGCCCCTGGGTGCTTGACGACCTGACCACGCTCGTCACCGAGATCGGCGACCAGTTGGAGGTCGTGATGGTGCCCAAGGTCGAGGGCGCCTGGGACATCCACTACGTCGACCGCCTGCTCGCCCAGCTCGAGGCCAAGGCCGGCCTCGACCGCCCGATCCTGATCCACGCGATCCTCGAGACCTCGCAGGGCGTCGTCAACCTG
>DAIRWC010000240.1:0-3067 GCA_036802505.1 Solirubrobacterales bacterium | reverse complement strand
GGGCTGCGGCAGCGGCTTGGCCGTCAGCAGGATCCAGCCGATCGCGTAGAAAGAGGCGGCGTCCAGCAATAGCGCCGATTGAACGCCGAAGGCGGCCACGACCGCGCCCGCGACCGCGGGGCCGATCGCGACCCCGGCGGTGAAAGCGATGTTGAGGACCGCGTTGCCGGCGCGCAGCTCCCCCTCCGGCTCGAGCATCGCGGCGGTGACGGCGCGGGTCAGCGTCTTCGCGGTGAGCGCCAGGGTCCCGTCGATTGCCGCGACGGCGACGACCGCGGCCAGCGAGAAGTGATCGGCGAGCAATGCGAGGACGCCGAACGCCGCCGCCTCGGCGGCATAGATCGCCGGCAGCACGAAGCGGGGCGGGGGGCGCTCGAGGCGGGCGACGAAGAACGGCGTCATCAGCGCCGGCAGGAAGCCGGTCCCGATGAAGAGCAGCGCCGTGGCCATGGCGCTGCCGGTGAGCTCGAAGACGAGCACGGAGAGGGCGACGATGCCGAGCCAGTCACCCATCTCGTTGACCCCGTAGGAGATCGCCAGCCGGCGGAACGCCGGTCGTCGCAGGGGGTCGCGCAGGCGTGGATTACCCATTTCTAAGCCGAAGTCCTACAGCGTTTATGCACAAGTTTCATTGCAGATGCACAGGTTTTCGCGAACTTGTGCTACAAACTTGCCAGCAGATCAAAGACATTCCTCGCCGCAACTTGTGCGGGGGCAAGAGATCCGGGCTTCGACGAAGGGGTATGGACATGGTCTTCAAACGATAGAAACTTTCCCAGTTGACGCAGTGCCAAGGTCGGCGCTGCACGAGCTTTTCAAAGGACGCCAACAGGCGTCCTTTGTTTTTTTGGGCTCCCCGGATCCGCTATTTGCGGAAGTGCAACGTATTGGCCAGTTGACCCATGCCGCTTGCCCGGGGCATGGCGAACGACTACCTTGGTAGTGCAGGTTGCCGTCGTCGCGGGCTTGCCGCCAGTCGCAGGAATCGCCCGTCGGGCGCGAAACTTCATTGGCTAGTCGTACACGACGGAAGACCAGGCGCGATCCATGCAGACAGAGCGACCCACCAGGTTGAGCACCGTGGCCCTGGCGATTGCCTTCGTCTTGGTACTCGCCGCGGCCGCCCTGCGGGCGTCGACGGGTAACTGGGATTGGCAGCTCTTCGCGACGCTGCTGGCCTTCTCGGCCTTCAGCGACATCATGTCGATCGAAACCGAATCGCGGTTGAAGATCTCGGCCAACTTCCTCGCGCTGATCACCGCCATCGTCTTTCTGGGGGGCACCCCGGCGGCGCTGATCGGGATCGTCTCGATCCTGATCGGCTGGGTCCGCTTCCGCGAAGGGTTCGACGACCTGCTGGTCAACCTGGTGACCTTCACCGCCTTCCCGTTGATCGTGGGGGTCGGCTTCCATGAACTGCTGGAAGCGACCGGGACCACGTCGGCCAACCTCGCCTTCTACGTCTTCGTCTTCGGCGCCTTCGCCTTCGGGATCCTGATGAATTTCGTGATGATCGGCGCCTACACCAGCTACGTCGAACGCAGCCCCTTCATCCCGAAGATCCGCACGGTGATGATCCCGCTGCTCCCCTCCGAGCTCGCGGCGGCCCTGATGGCCTGCGGCGTCGCCTTCATCTATGTCCAGATCGGGCTCGCCGGAGTCGCTTTCTTCGGGATCGTGCTTGTCACCTTCCAGTACCTGCTCGGGGCACTGCTCAAGTCCCAGGAACGCGCCCGCGAGCTCGAGGTGCGGACCAACCAGCTGGCCAGCTTCCAGGTCGGCATGTTGAGCGCGCTGCTGCGCACGCTCGACCTGCGGGACCAGATGACCGCCCGCCACAGCGCCGCCGTCGCCCGCTACTCGCGGGCGATCGCCCAGCGCGCCGGCTTCTCCAAGCGCGAGGAGGAGCTCGTCCATATCGCCGCGCTGCTGCACGACATCGGCAAGTTCATCCTCCCCGACCGGATCTTGAAGGCCAACGTGCCGCTGACCGACGAAGACTGGATGCTGATCCGCCGCCACCCGCAGCAGGGTGCCCGCGTGGTCTCCTCGCTCGACGGCTACGGCCCGGTCGCCGACATCATCCTCGCCCACCACGAGCGGATCGACGGCAAAGGCTACCCGCGGGGCCTCGAAGGCGACGACATTCCCGAGCTGGCGCGGATCATCTCCGTCGCCGACACCTATGACGTGATGACCGCCCGCGACTCCTACCGCACCCCGACCTCCAGCTACGAGGCGATCCAGGAGCTGCGCCGCGTCTCGGGCAAGCAGCTCGACGCCCGCTTCGTCGAGGTCTTCATCGAGCTGATCGAGGACCAGGACGTCTCCTTCCGCCACGGCGAGGAGGCCGATTTCGAGAAAGAGCTGTCGTTGGAAGCGCGGATCGCCGAGACCGCGAATCCCGGCGTCGACTCGGGCCGCTTCCAGGTCGCCGGCGTCCCCGTCGGCTGAGGGCCTGTCCCGCCAGGGATAGACCCTGCCGCGTCGGATACGGTTGGCGGCGCATGCGCGCCGTCACCTTTCAGGCACCCGGCGAGGTCCGGATCGAGGAGAAGGCCGATCCTGAGGTGGGTGCTCCAGATGATGTTGTCGTGCGGGTCGAGGCGAGCGGGATCTGCGGCTCGGACCTCCACATCTACCACGGCCGTGTGCCGGTCGAGCCGGGCTTCACGATCGGCCACGAGTTCGTCGGCACCGTGCTCGCCGCCGGGCCCGACGTCGGGCGCGTCGCCGTCGGCGACCGTGTGCTCGGCTGCTTTCACACCGCCTGCGCGACCTGCGTCGCCTGCTTACGCGGCGACTACCACCGCTGCGAGCACGGTCAGACGTTCGGCCACGGCTCGCACCTGGGTGACCTGCAGGGTGCCCAGGCCGAGCAACTGCTGGTACCGCGCGCCAACCTGACGCTGCGGCGGGTCCCCGAGGGGATGTCCGACGAGGTTGCGCTGTTCGCCGGCGACGTGATGGGAACCGGTTACCACGCGATTGCCCACGCCGGCACGCGGGCCGGCGACACTGTCGCCGTGCTCGGCCTCGGCCCGGTCGGGCTCTGCGCCGTTCAGGC
>DAIRWC010000239.1:0-3094 GCA_036802505.1 Solirubrobacterales bacterium | reverse complement strand
GATCGACTACGTGATCCCGGGCAACGACGACGCGATCCGCTCCTGCGGGCTCGTGATCGGCACGATCGGCGGCGCGGTCGACGAGGGCTCGAGCAGCTGGCGCGTCCAGGAGGAGAAGCGCATCGCGGAGGAAATGGAACGGCGCAAAAAAGACGAAGAAGAGCGGAAGAAGCGCGAGGCGGAAGAGAAAGAGCGGGTCGAAAAACTCGAGGCGGAGAAAAAACTCGCCGAAGAAGCGGCCGTCAAAAAAGCTGCTGAAGCGCCGCCGGTCAAACCTGCTCCAACTGGCCAGGGTTCTGGGGCCTCAGCCGCGGGTCCTGTCGCGGGGCAGGGGGGGGCGCTGCGGGCGGACCAAAAGGGTCCGTCCTCGACCCCCCCCAACCCCGCACCACCCACGGGTGGGGGGTCTAAGGCTGAGGTTCCGGCCAAAGAGGCGGCCGCTCCGGCGCCTGAGAAGGCTCCGGCCGATTCAGAGCAGGCTCCTGCTGCTAAAGAGGGCGGGTCCAAATGAGCGTTACTGCTGCTGATGTGAAGGCTCTGCGGGATCGGACCGGGGCGGCGATGATGGATTGCAAAGCTGCTCTCTCGGAGTCCGAGGGGGATGTCGATCGGGCTATCGAGATTCTGCGGGTGAAGGGCCAGGCTTCGGCTGCCAAGCGGGAAGGGCGGGGGACCGGCGAGGGGGTCGTCTCCTCCTACATCCACGCCAACGACAAGGTCGGGGCGATGGTCGAAGTGCAGTGCGAGACCGACTTCGTCGCCCGCAACGAGGACTTCAAGGTCTTCGCCTACGAGGTCGCTCTGCACGTCGCCGCCACCTCCCCCAAGTTCGTCTCCTCGGAGGAGATTCCGGCCGAGGAGCGTGAGGCCGAAAGGCGGGTCTTCGAGGAGAAGGCGCGCGAGGACGGCAAACCGGACAACGTCGTCGAGAAAATCGTCGAGGGGCAGCTCGCCAAGTGGGCGAAGGAAGTGGCCCTGCTCGACCAGTCCCACGTCAACGCCGAGAAGCACGACTCGAAGTCGATCGAGGAGCTGCGCCAGGAGCTCGCCGCGAAGACCGGCGAGAACATCCGCGTGGCGCGCTTCGCCTACTTCCGCGTCGGCGACGATTGAACAAGCCCGAGCCCAAATTCAGCCGCATCCTCCTGAAGCTCTCGGGTGAGGCGCTGATGGGGGAGCGCGATCACGGCACCGACGCCGCCGAGGTGGAACGAATCGCCCGCCAGGTGGCGGCTGTGCGCGCCCAGGGGGTCGAGGTGGCGATCGTGGTGGGCGCCGGCAACATCTACCGCGGCCTGCAGGGGGCGGCGGCGGGGATGGACCGGGCCACCGGCGATTACATGGGCATGCTGGCGACGGTGCTCAACGCGCTGACCCTGCAGGACGCACTGGAGAAGATCGGCGAGCACACGCGGGTGATGTCCGCGATCGCCGTCCAGGAGGTCGCCGAGCCCTACATCCGCCGGCGCGCGATGCGCCACCTCGAGAAGGGCCGCGTGGTGATCTTCGCCGCCGGCACCGGCAACCCGTTCTTCACCACCGACACCGCGGCGGCGCTGCGCGCACTGGAGATCCACGCGCAAACGATCCTGATGGCGAAGAACGGGGTCGAAGGGGTCTACGACTCCGACCCGGCGATCAACCCCGACGCGAAGTTCATCCCCGAGATCGGCCACCGCGAGGCGATCGAGCGCGGGCTCAAGGTAATGGACTCGACCGCGTTGTCGCTCTGCATGGACAACGATTTGCCGATCTACGTCTTCAACATGGGCGACGAGACCAACATAGATAGGATCGTCGGCGGCGAGAGGGTAGGCACGCTGGTCACCAGCGCCGCCTGAGGACCGGAGAGAGGACCCAGTGGAGCTGATCGACGAGTTGCTCAAGGACGCCGAAGGGCGAATGCAGAAGTCGGTCGAATCGAGCCGCGGCGAGTTGGCCACGGTGCGTACCGGCCGCGCCTCGCCGCACCTTCTGGACCGGATCACGGTCGACTACTACGGCTCGCCGACGCCGCTCAAGCAGCTGGCGAACATCGCCACCTCCGACGCGCGTCTGCTCACCGTCACGCCCTTCGACAAGGGGTCGATGGGCGAGATCGAGAAAGCGATCCAGGAGTCCGACGTCGGCCTCACGCCGAGCAACGACGGCAACGTGATCCGCCTGCAGATCCCCGAGCTGACCGAGGAGCGCCGCCGCGAGATGGTCAAGGTCGTGCACGGCGTGGCCGAGGAGGGACGGGTCGCGATCCGCAATATCCGCCGCGACACGATGCAGGACCTGCGCGATCTGAAAAAAGAGGGCGAAGCGGGCGAGGACGACGAGCGCCGCGCCGAGGCGGCGCTGCAGAAGCAGACCGACGAGGCGATCTCCGAGATCGACGAGCTCTTGAAAGGGAAGGAAGAGGAGATCCTGGAGGTGTGAGCGCCTCCGCGCGGTACGTCGCGATCATCACCGACGGCAACGGGCGCTGGGCAGAGCAGCGCGGCCTTCCTGTCGCCGACGGGCACCGGGCCGGTGCGGACACCGTCAAGGCTCGCTTGCGGGACGCGGTCGAGCTAGGCGTGGAGGAGCTGACCGTCTTCTCTTTCTCGACCGAGAACTGGGCGAGGCCGTCGGCGGAGGTCGAGGGCCTGATGCGGATGTTCGGCGAGCGGATCGACGCCGAAACCCCCGAACTGCACGAGGAAGGGGTGCGGATGCGCTTCCTCGGACGCCGCGAGGGGGTCGCCGAGGACCTGGTCGAGCGGATGAGCTGGGCCGAAGAGACGACCGCGGCGAACGACCGCATCGTCCTCTTCGTCGCCTTCAACTACGGCGGTCGGGCGGAGATCGTCGATGCGGCGCGAACCTTCAAGGGAGACTCCGAGGAGGAGTTCCGCCAACACCTCTACGCGCCTGAGATGCACGACCCAGACCTCCTGATCCGAACCAGCGGCGAGCGGCGCATCTCCAACTACCTGCTCTGGCAGTGCGCCTACTCGGAGCTGGTCTTCCGCGACGAGCTCTGGCCCGACTTCGACCGCGAGGCATTCGAGCAGTCGCTGGGCGAGTTCGAGCTACGGCGGCGGCGCTTCGGGGGGAGGAGCTAGAT
>DAIRWC010000238.1:0-3100 GCA_036802505.1 Solirubrobacterales bacterium | reverse complement strand
CCGCCGCCGATCACGATCACCTTTTTGCCCTTGAAGAAGGCGCCGTCGCAGACGCCGCAGGTGGATACGCCACAACCGCTCAGCTCCATCTCGCCGGGAATGCCGAGCCGGCGCGGTTCCGCCCCCATGGCCAGGATCACGGTCTTGGCAATGTGCTCCTCGTCGCCGAGGAAGACCCTGTGGACGCCGCCGTCGGGGCTGAGCTCGACCCGGTCGACGTCGTCGGTGACGAAGCGGGTGCCGAAGCGCTCCGCCTGGGCCCGAAACTGGTTCATCATCTCCGGGCCCATGATCCCGTCGGGGTAGCCCGGGTAGTTCTCGACGTCGGTCGTGTTCTGCAGCTGGCCGCCCCACTGGAAGCCCTCGAAGACGAGCGGCTCAAGGTTGGCGCGCGCGGTGTAGAGAGCGGCGGTATAGCCGGCAGGCCCACCGCCGACGACGATCACGTTCTCAACTTTTTTCGTCTCAGTCATCTAAACCACCAGTCTAGCCACGCCGATGGGCCTAAACCCGGTCCATATCGCCGGAAATCGGCCCGTCGGCCGCGGTGCCGTCCAATACTTCACTTTGTATAGTAACTCCCCTGTCCACCGGCAGACCCTCCTCTTCCCACTGGGTGACCCGTTTGCGCAGCTGGAAGAAGGCGACGATACCGGGTGGGATCGGCAGCCAGAAAGCGACCAGACGGTAGACCAGGATCGCCGGGAAGACCGTCTCCTCGGGGATGCCGAAGAGGACGAAGGCGCCGATCATGCCGGCGTCGACCGCCCCCACCCCAGCCGGGGCGAGCGGGAAGAGGTTGGCGACCATGCCGAGGAAGAAGCCCTGCACGACGACGGCAATCGGCACTTCCACCCCGAAAGCCTGGAACGAAGCCCAGAGAATGCCGATGTTGGCCGCCCAGAAGCCAGCCGCGCCGATCACCGCGAGACCGCCGCGCGAGGGATGGGCGAAGAGGCTGAGCGCGAACCTGAACCCTTCGGCCGCGATCGCCGGCACTTTGGCGATGTTGGCGGCGATCGACTGCGCCCGCTCCCCCCTGGCGTGGGCAGCCACCCGTCTCCCCAGGTCGGAGGGGATGAGCGCCAGCAGCACCCCGAGAATGAGCAGGACGCCCGCAACAGCTGCCGGCACCACGGTCAGCTCGACCGAGTGCTCGCCGGGGAGGACCCCGGTCCGCAGCAGGACGCCGAAGACGATCAGAGCCACCGGGTAGAAGACGTAGTGCAGGGCGAGGAAGGCGACCATCCGCCGGCCGACGTCGCGCCGCTGCATTCCGGCCTTGCGCAACGCCCA
Source organism: Solirubrobacterales bacterium (assembly GCA_036802505.1). Classification (GTDB taxonomy): domain Bacteria; phylum Actinomycetota; class Thermoleophilia; order Solirubrobacterales; family 70-9; genus VRUE01. The sequence continues at coordinate 1,804 of DAIRWC010000238.1, read as the reverse complement.
GTAGGTCAGGGCGATGCCGCCGGCGCCCGCAGCCGAGAAGAGCAGCGTCGCCGCGACCCCGGCCATATTGATCTCGTAGGTCTCCGACCAGCGCAGGCGCAGCGTGTCGCCCCCGACCACCGCCTTGAAGAGAGCGATGTAGGTGGCGATCGCGATCACGTTGAAACCGATCGCGACGGCGATCCACATCAGGTCGGCTTCGCCGAGCCTGCTCAGCGCATCCCCCAGCCCGACCAGCTTCGGGAAGAGGAAGTAGATGCAGATCAGCAGCGTGAGGACGACGAGCAGCGTCTGCGCAACGCGCCGCCGCGTGAACAGCGGCAGTTCGTAGCCGCCGTTTCCGTTCGCCGGCTGCTCGGGAGACACACTCGGGACGCTACCCGTTGGCGAGGCGCTCCAGACTCTGCAGGCGCCGATTCACCGCCAGGACGGCCGGCTCGGCGAGGTGCTCCCCGCCACGCACCGTGGCGACCAGCCCGGCCCCGGCGATGAGATCGGTGACGTAGTGCTCGCCCAGGTAGACGAGGGCAAAGCCAAGCGTCAGCGCGTAGGCCCAGCCGGCGGCGGCGGCCGTCGGCCCGGTCTCGGCCAGCGAGATCGCCGCCGTCACCGAGGTGGCGAAATGCAGCGAGGGCATCGCCGCCCAGGGATTGCCGCCGAGCGCCGAGTACATCCCCGGCCAGGCCGATTTCCAGGTTTCCTCGCCGACCTCGACCATGATCCGCCTTACCTCTTCGCCGGTTTGGCCCTGCTCGGAGGCCCACCACGGCGGAGCGGTCGGAACGGCAAAGTAGGCGGCGCAGCCGATGTCGAAGACCGCCGCCAGGCGGCGGGCGGCGCGGGGGAACCGGTCGGGGTGGCGGAGCAGGATGAAGGCCAGCGCCACATAGGGCTCGAGGAACCAGAGCCAGTGCGCCCAGGTGAGAAACCGGTTGAGCGTTCCAACGCCCCGCAAGCGGGCAAGCCCGCGCTGCAGGCGCACGTTGGGAAGCCGGCCAAGACCGATGACACGGTCGGCGACGATTGGATAATTGACCTTGAGGCGAGCGCGAAGGCGGTCGGGATTGTCGTAGGGGAGCTCGTGGATCATCGTGAAGGCCCACATCTGCAGGGCGTACATGGCGACGTCGCGCTTGTGGGACCGCGGGTACAAAACAGCCAACCCGAGCGGGCCCCCGGCGCACGCAGCGACGGTCACCGGAGCGGGGATGCGCGCCCGCCGGCGCAGCAGCGGAACCGCGACGGCAGCGCCGATCGCGGCGGCCGCCCCGAGACGCACCGCCTTGCGCAGCGCCGGAGATGGCGAGGTCCCTTTCATGAGGGCGGCGAGTATAGGATGGCCGCGCTTTGACGCCTCACAGTCCTGGCACTGACCAGATCGACACTCTGCTTTGGATCGGCTTCGTCGCCGCGGCGATCGTCGTGGTCGCGGTCGTCGTCGGCTTGCTCTACGTGCTGCGCCGCTATCGCGCCGAGCGCGGCGCCGAGCCGCGCCAGGTCACCGGCGGCCGTCGCATCCAACTCCGCGTCGGAGCGGCGCTGGGAGCTTTCGCCGCGGCGATCCTCGTGCTCAGCATCGTCTACACCGACAAGGCGCGCGAGACGCCACTCACGGGCACCGCGGGCCTTCGGGTCGCCCACTCCGAACCGCTGAAGATCCAGACGACCGGACAGCAGTGGTTGTGGCGTTACGACTACCCCAACGAAGCCTTCTCCTATTACAAGCTCGTCGTCCCGGTCGACACCACGGTCGAGCTCGACCTCGTCTCGACCGACGTCGTCCACACCTGGGACGTCCCCGACC
>DAIRWC010000237.1:0-3101 GCA_036802505.1 Solirubrobacterales bacterium | reverse complement strand
GCGGCACTACCGAGGGCGGCTGCCTCGGCGCCTACTCGCTGCTCCCTGGCGCGGGGGTCGACCTGCTCGCGCCCGGCGGCGGCTCCCCGGGCCCCGGCTGCCCTTCGGTGTCGAACCGCTCGATCTACCAGGTGACGATGAAAGGGGGCAATCCGCGCCGCTTCGGCGAGCCGGGCAGCTACATCGGCACCTCGATGGCGGCGGCGCACGTCTCCGGAGTCGCCGCGATGGTCCTCGCCAGTGGCGCCCTCGACAAAAACCTCTCGCCGGAGGGCAAGGTCAACGCCGTGTTCCACCGCCTCCGCGACACCGCCCGCGACCTAGGCCTACCGCCAGAGCGCCAGGGCGCCGGCCTGATCGACGCTGGGAGAGCGACCGAATAACGCACGCGGACCCCCCACCCTGAGGTGGTCTGACCAAGCAGGTCGGTGGCCGCAGGGAGCGAGGTAAGGGGAGCGCACTTCTAGTGCGTGACCCGATCCGAGCGACTGAGGCTGCCGAGATGCGCTGGTCAGACGGCTTCAGGTGGTGCGGACGATGATTACGCTGCACGGGGCGTGATGGGAGACGTTGTTGGGGACGCTGCCGAGCAGGAAGCGCCGTGCTCCGGTCATCCCCTTGTTGCCGACGACGATCAGGTCGGCGTCGGTCTCCTCGGCGACGCTGAGGATCGCCTCCGAAGGAGCGCCCTCGACGGGATGGGTCTGCACCTCAATGCCCTCTTTTTTTGCCGCGGCTGCGGCTGCGTCGAGGACGAGGTTGACGTCCTCGCGCGGGCCGATCTCGTACTGGACGTCCGGGGGAGCGTCCTGCTGCTCGCCCTCGAGGCGGCGTTTCGAGACCGGTTCGAAGGCGCTGACGATGCTGAGCTGGGCGCCGGCGAGCTTGGCCAAGTCGACGGCCTGCCGCACGGCCTCGGCGGCGGTCTCCGATCCATCGGTTCCAACCACGATACGAGTAAACACGCCGCCTCCTTGGGTCGCTGGTCCGGCCGCGCCGATACTAACGCGCAGTCGACCGGCAAATCCTTATCTGGACGTTACGCGACCATGGTGGGCCGGTAGCCCCCGAAAGCCGTCGCCCAGGATTTCGGTCGGGGTCGTGGCGAGCCGGACGATCGCGATCGCCATCGCCGCCACCAGACAGGCGACCAGCACGAACATCCCGATCTTCCAGTGAATCGGCATTGGCCGGGGAGCCTAGCCGGGGTACGCTGGGGCCATGGAGAGAGTCGCCGACGGGGTCTGGCTGCTGCGGGGCGACCTGCGCAACGGGATGAACATCTACTTCATCGAGGACGGCGACGGCGTGGTCCAGTTCGACGCCGGAACGAAGGGGATGACGAAGAAGGCGCGGGCGGCGGGCGAGGGGCTCGGCGGGGTGAAGCGAATCGTGCTCGGCCATGCCCACGCCGACCATCGCGGCACGGCGCCCGGACTTGGGGTGCCGGTCTTCTGTCATCCCGACGACGTTGCGGACGCCGAAAGCGACGCCGCGATCGCCCCATACATGGATCTCTCGCAGCTGCCGGTGGCGCCGGTGCGCTGGATCTACCCGTTCCTGCTGCGCCGTTGGGACGGCGGCGCGGTGAAGATCGACGGCACGGTCTCTGAGGGGGACGACGTGGCGGGATTCAAGGTCGTCCACTTCCCTGGGCACGCCCCGGGGCTGATCGGCCTGTGGCGCGAGAGCGACCGCGTCGCGCTGGTCAGCGACGTCGTCTACCTCGTCGACTCCACTCGGCTGAAACCGCTTCCCCAGGGCGAGGCAAGCGTGCCGCACCCCGCCTGGGCATGGAACCACGAGAAGGCGAAGGAGTCGGTGCATAAGCTGGCGGCACTGGAACCGGCGGTGGTCGGCACCGGCCATGCCGAGCCATTGCGCGGCGAGAACCTGCGCGAGACCCTCGAAAGAGCGGCCGAGAAGTACTGACCTCGCCGCGTCACGGGGGGCGGCTGCCATAGGTTGCCCTCTCTGATGATCGGGACCTACGTCTCGGCGGCGCTGATCTGCGTCGCCTCGCTACTCGTCGGGCGCGCTCTGCTCCTCCTCTCGGGGCGCAGGTCGTGGTCGTGGCTGGAGCCGGCGGTCGGCCTGGCCGCCGTGCTGACGGTCACCGGCGTCCTCGCCCGTGCCCCCGGGCACGGCACCTCGGCGACGGTGGGCCTGGTCCTGCTGCTGCTCGCCGCGGCCGCAATCGTCCTCCACCTCCGCCCCACCCCCACCGCCGACGGGCCTGAAAGTGGACAGATAGGGCGCTTTCAGGCCCGTCGGCGGTGGGAGGCGTTGCGCCAGGGGCTGCCGGTGGCGCTTGCGATCGCCCTCGTGCTCTCGATCCCGTTCGCGGTGAGCGGGCGCTGGGGGCTGCTCGGGGTCGGCTTCAACAACGACCTCGGCCTCCATCTCGCCTGGGCCGAGTGGCTGCGCAGCGGCGCCGGCCCGGTTCCCGACGCCGGCTACCCGCTCGGCCCGCACGGCCTCGCCGTCGCCGGCGCCGCGGTGCCGGGGATCGGCCTGGGACAGGCCTTCGTCGGCGAGATCCTCGCGATCGGCATCCTCACCGGCCTGACCGCGCTGGCCGCCCTGCCGGGCTTCGGTGCCGCGCGGCGGCTGCTGGCGGCGACGATGGTCGCCGCCTCCTACCTTGGGGCCTCCTACTTCGCCCAGGGCGCCTTCAAGGAGCTGGCCGAGGCCCTCTTCGTGCTCGCCGTAGCGGTCGGCCTGCGCGACGTCGACACGCTGCGCCAGCCGGCCCGCTTCGCGTTGCCTTGGCTGGCGCTGGCCGGGGGCGTCTTCTTCTCCTACAGCTTTGCCGGCCTCGCCTGGCCGGTCGCGACGGTTGCTCTGTGGAGCCTCACCCTGCCCGAGGTGCGGCGGGCACTGGCGCCGCGCGCGCTGCTGCGCTTCCTCTTGCGGCCGGCGACCCTGCTGACGCTCCTCGCCCTGGTGGCGCTTGCCGCCGCAGCAACCCTGGTCGGGCCGTTCGGCTTCGTCCACAGCTTCAACAAAGTCGCCGGGACGAATACCTACGGGCCGGTCTCGCCGGTCGAGGCGCTCGGAGTCTGGCCGACGGCGAACTACCGGCTCGAAGCGCCGGGGGG
>DAIRWC010000236.1:1040-3116 GCA_036802505.1 Solirubrobacterales bacterium | reverse complement strand
GAGGCTGGCCCAGTCGGCGAGGTCGCTGAAGAAGTAGGGGACGACGTCGTAGTCGCGATCCTCGCCGAGCATGTTGCCGGCGGCGTGCATGCCCTGCTGCATCGCCACGTCCCAGTGCTCGACCCGGATCCGCCTGCCGTGCACGACGCTGTCGTAGGAGCAGCAGTCGCCGGCCGCGTAGATCCCCTCGGCCGAGGTCATCAGCTTCGAGTCGCAGACGATCCCGTCGTCGACCTCGAGCCCGGCGCGCTGGGCGAGCATCGCGTCGGGGCGAACGCCGGCGCCGACCACGACCGCGTCGCACTCGATCGCCCGGCCGCTCTTGGTAAGCACCGCCCTGACCCGGCCGTCGCCCTCGAAGGCCTCCAGCTCCTCGCCGGCGTGGACGGTGATGCCGTGGTCTTCGATCTTCTCCTCGAACCAGCGCCCGGCGTCCTCGCCGAAGACCCGCGAGAGCGCGACGTCCTCCATCATCACGATCGTGCACATGACCCCCTTCGCGGTCAGCGAGGCGGCGACCTCGGTGCCGATGTAGCTGCCGCCGATCAGGACCACGTGCTCGGCCGCCTCGGCGTCGGCGCGGATCGCGTCGGAGTTGCCGAAGGCGCGCAGGTAGTGGATGCCCTCGTTCTCGGCGCCCTCGACCCGCAGGATGTTGACCATCGCCCCGGTGGCGAGCAGCGCCTTGCCGAAGGCGACCTCCTCCCCGCCCTGCAGCTTCGCCGTGCGCGCCGCCGGATCGAGCGACATGACGTTCGTCCCGGTGAGCAGCTCGACCCCGTTCTCCTCGTACCAGCCGGCCGGTTTGACGTAGGCGTCGGCGCGGCTCGCCTCGCCGCGCATGTACTCCTTGGAGAGCGGCGGTCGTTCGTAGGGCGGCTCGGGCTCGCGTCCGGCCAGCAGGATCGAGCCTTCGGCGCCGCGCTTGCGCAGCTCCGCCGCGCAGTGCGCCGAGCCCATACCGCCGCCGATCAGGAGGAAATCGACCTCGCGGTCGGCCACAGCTCAGCCCGTCCCGTTGCCGCCGGCAGCCGGGCCGAAGAGCTCCTTGATGTCCTCCTCGCGCCCAGGATCGAGCACCGCCAATACCTCGTCGCCGACCTCCAGCACGGTATCCGCGCTGGGCACGAAACCCTTGCCTTCGCGCAGAACCGAGATCAAGAGGCTGCCTTCGGGCATCGAGAGATCGCCGACACGACGTCCGGTTACCCGCGAATCCTTGCCGAGCAGCATCTCGATGATCTCCAGCTGCTCCTCCTGCAGGTCGAGCAGGTGGACGAGCCCGTACTCGGGCACCTCGTGCTCAAGCAGGCGCAGGATCAGGTCGGTGGCGGAGACCGATGGCTTCACGCCGAGCAGATCGAAGTGGGGGCGGTTGCGGGGATTGTTGACTCGGGCGATGATCTGCGCCACCTCGTACTTCTCCTTGGCGACCTGGCAGATCAACATGTTGTCCTCGTCGTCGCCGGTGACCGCGATCACCATGTCGGCCCGCTGGATCCCGGCCCGCTCCAGCACCCAGAGCTCGGAGGCGTCGCCGTAGGTGACGTTGTGCTCGAGCTCCTGCTCGACGGTCAGGTAGCGGCGCCGGTTGCTCTCGATCACCGTCACCTCGTGGTTCTTTTCGAGCAGCTCGCGGGCCAGGTTCCAGCCGACCTTACCCGCTCCGACGACGATGATGTACACGGCTCAGGCGACCTCGCGCTGGGCGCCGTCGCGGACGGCGCTCTCGAGCATGTCGATCGCGACCCGCGTCGGGCAGATCGTGTGCATGCCCTGCTGGCGGTACCACTCGGCGCGCAGCGGGTCGAGGATCCGCGCGATCACGTTCGGCACCTCGTAGCGCCGCTGGGCGATCTGGGCGATGACGATATTGGTGTTGTCGCCGTTGGTCGCGGCGATGAACGCGTCCGCAGTCTCGATCCCGGCGGCCACCAGGGCGTCGGTCTCCAGGCCGGTGCCGACCGTAAAGCGCCCGCCGAGGTCCTCCCAGCCCTTGTCGAGCCCGACCTCGAGCCGCGTGTGTGACTCGGGGTCCTCATCCAGGCAGGAGACTTCGTGGCCCTCGCTCAGCAT
>DAIRWC010000236.1:0-1030 GCA_036802505.1 Solirubrobacterales bacterium | reverse complement strand
CTCTTCCGCAGCCGACGATCAGGATGAACACGCTGCGGATACTAGATGGAGGCGACCTGCTCCGGAGGAGCAGTCAGCAGGACCTGGCATGGCGCCTTCTTCAGCACGTACTCCGTGGCCGCCCCGATCTCGGCGGGCCTGGCGGCGCCGATCCCGCCCAGCGCGGCCCCGCCGCGGATCCTGCTCGGTGGCTCGGCCCCGACCACGATCGCTTCGACGCCCCCGCGCCGCGCCGCTTCGACGATCCCGGCGCCGACCTTGCGCGCCCTCGTCACCGACGCGCTCACCCTGACGTCCTCGTACTCTTCGGCGATTTCGCGGGCCCGGTCGATCGCTCGCAATGCCTCGTTCTCCAGCTCCGCCGGCAGCTCGGCGTCCAGTGGCAGGGTCAGCGGCACCTCGAGCACATAGACGATCGCGAGGTGGGTCTCGTCGATTTCGGCCTCGCCCTCCTGCTCCGCCGCGGCGAGACGACCGGCGGTGGCGACGATGTCGTCGTCGAGTGCGGTCCCGAATACCGGCACGAGGATGTTGCCGTATTCGACGTCGGGCGCCTGCTTGGTCAGTGCCCTCTCGGTGACCGAGACACGTCGGGTCAGCGAAGTCCCCTCGAAGACCTTGCGGTAGACGACGTAGAAGAGCAGGCCGAACAGCATCCAGCCGCCGCCGACCCAGCGCGCGCGGTCGTGAAAGACCAGCACGCTGAGGAAGGCGAGGGAGCTGAGCAGGGCCGCCACGATGGTCGGCACGGGGAGCTGGGCGCCGCGCCAGGAGACGTTCCAGGGCACCCGGAAGGGACGGGTCCGTGCGGGTTCGGTAACCCGCAATCGCAGGATCGAGAGGTGGGCGATCGTGATCGCCAGCATCGCCCCGAAGGCGTAGAGCCCGGCCAGCAGCTTGACGTCGGTCGGCGCGACCAGGCCGATCGCGATCAGGCCGGAGAGCCCGATCGCGACGTGCGGCGTGGCGTAGCGACCGTTGAGCTTGCCGAGCCAGCTGGGGATCTGGCGGTTGATCGCCAGCGTGTAGA
>DAIRWC010000235.1:0-3119 GCA_036802505.1 Solirubrobacterales bacterium | reverse complement strand
GTGCTCACTTGACGATCAACTCGATTGCGACGCCGACGAGGAGAGCCGCGAAGAGCAAGGAGACGGCGCGCTGCGGAATGCGCTGCTGGATCGCGGTGCCGACGAGGACGCCGAGGATCGCGGGGATCGCGAGCAGCAGGCCGGTGCCGAGGTGGACGTTGCCGTAGAAGCCGCCCTGGGCGATCGTGCCGAGCAGGCCGATCAGGACGATCGCGCCGAGGCTGGTCCCGGTCGCCAGCCGCTCCTCGTAGCCGAACCAGAAGATCAGCAGGGGCACGATCACGGTGCCGCCGCCGACCCCGAAAATGCCGCTGAAGATGCCCGCCAGGGTGCCGATCGCGGCAAGCTTCAGGGTGCGCTGCGATGGCATCGCGCGATACTAAGCCTCGTGTCTCCCGAATCCGGCAGAGGGGAGCGCGGGCTGGGCCTCGGGCCGCTCGCGCGGCTGCGCGACGACCCCGCCCGCGCCGCGATCCTCACCGACGTCGACGGGACCCTGGCGCCGATCGTCCCCCGTCCAGACCAGGCGGCTGTGCCGCCGAGAGCCTCGGAGCTGCTCGCGCAGCTGAGCGACCGCTACGGCCTGGTCGCCTGCGTCTCCGGTCGGCAGGCCGAGGAGGCGCGGCAGCTGGTCGGCGTCGACCGCATCGCCTACGCCGGGAACCACGGCCTCGAGCTGTTGCTGCCCGGCGAGGAGGCGCCCCGCCTGGATCCCTCGCTGCAGGGGCGCGAGAGGGACGCGGCCAGCTTCGTCTCCGGGCTGGGGCCCGCCGCGCTGAACGAGGTCGGCCTGCGCCTCGAGGACAAGGGCCCGATCCAGGCGCTGCACTGGCGCGGCGCCGAGGACGATCGGACGGCCGAGGCGCGGGCGCACGAGATCGCCGCCGAGGCAGGACGAGCCGGCCTGGAGCTGCGCTGGGGGCGCAAGGTTTTGGAGCTGCGCCCGCCGGGCGGCGGCGGCAAGGACACCGCGGTGGCGGCGCTGCTGGCCACCGACGGCGTGACGGCGGCCGTCTACGCCGGCGACGACCGCACCGATCTCGACGCCTTCCGGCGGTTGCGCGAGCTGTCTGAGAGTGGCGAGCTGGAGGCCGCGATCTGCGTCGGGGTCGTCTCCGACGAGGGCCCGCGGGAGATCGCCGAGGAGGCGGACATGACCGTCGACGGCCCCGCTGGCTGGCTGGCACTTCTAGAAGCGCTGGCAGAGTAAGACGGCGATGCCCTACACCGACCTGCTGCGAACCACCGTTTTCCTCACCGGCGCCGAGGCGACCGCGCTGGGAGCGATCGCGGCTCTCGCCGCCGGCCGCGACAACGACATGACGACGGTCCTGGTCGCCGCTGTCTGGTGGCTGATCGCTCTTATCATCGGCATGTACCTGGGCCGGCCGGGACGCGCCGCCGACGGCGTCCACGACGCCCTCGCCCGTGCCCGCACCGCCACCTCGCTGCCCGAGGACTCGCCCGGCCGGATCGTCGCCCGGCGCCTCTGGCCGATCGGCCTGACGGCGATCGCCGCCGGCGTCCTCGGCGTCCTCTTCCCCGGCGTCGCCGCGATCGGCGCCGGCTACGCCCTACTCGTCGCCCTGATGATGCGCACCCGCGAGGCAGCCGTGCTTGGCATCGAGCACCGCGACGGCGTCAAGTTCTACGTCGTCCCCAACTCGGCTCTGCAGCCAGTTGAGCTGGTCCGCGCGCCGGGCCTGCGCAGCGACAGACTGCACGAGCTCTGAAAAGCGAACGGCCCGCCGAGACGGGCCGTTCGCAAACCTGGAAAGACCGGTCTATGGATCCGGATACCAGAGATCGCACTTGCAGACAGTATAGCGCCCCCGGAGGGAATCGAACCCTCTCTTACCAAAGTGCGATCTCTGGCGCCGGCATCCACCGGCGGGGGCGTCGCCGCTTTCGCGGCAACCGAATCGTATCGTTTTCGAGGTCTTCTGTCTAACAGACGGAGAACTTCAGCTAATTAACGCCTTGAAGCCCCGCCAGCCTCGCGTGTTGGCCACATCGGCCGCAGTCAGCCAAGCCCTCCGCCCGGTGGCTACCGCGTAGGCCATGTTGTCGAGCGTGTCGATGCCGTGGGCGTCGGTGTTGAGGACGATCGTTACGCCGGCTTCCCTGGCGAGGCGGGCGTGGTGCTCGGAGAGGTCGCGGCGGGTGGGGGTGCCGTTGATCTCCAGCATCGTGCCGGCGCGCGCCGCCGCCTCGACGACCGCCTCGACGTCGATGTCGTAGGGCTCGCGGCGGCCGATCAGGCGACCCGTGAGGTGGCCGATGCAGTTGACGTCGGGGTTCTCGATCGCGGTCAGGACGCGCTCGGTCATCGCCGCCCCGGAGATCGAGAAGGAGGTGTGGACGCTGGCCACGACCCAGTCGAGCGCGGCGAGCAGGTCGTCGGGATAGTCGAGCGCGCCGTCGAGTCCGATGTTGACCTCCGAGCCGGCCAGCAGGCGAAAGCCGCGTTTGCCCTTGTTCCACGCCGCGATCTCCTCGACCCGCTGCCAGAGCCGCTCGGCGGTGACGTGGTCGCCGAAGCCGTGGCTGGCCGAGTGGTCGGTGATCGCCATGTAGGCGTAGCCTCGCTCGCGTCCCGCCTCGGCCATCTCCTCCAGCGTGTTGCGCCCGTCGGAGAGGGTGGTGTGCGAGTGCAGGTCGCCGCGGATGTCCTCGACCGAGACCAGGTCCGGCAGCTTGCCTTCGCGCGCCGCCTTCAGCTCGCCGCGACCCTCGCGCAGCTCCGGCTCGATGTAGGCGTAGCCCAAGCGCTCGTAGACGGCCTCCTCGCTCTCGCAGAGTGTCGTCTCGCCGCTCTCGGTCTCGGTGATGCCGTGCTCGGAGACGGAGAGACCGCGGGCCACCGCCTCTTCGCGCAGCTGCACGTTGTGCGCCGCCGAGCCGGTGAAGTGCTGGAGCAGGTTGCCGAAGGCCTTCGGGGCGACGATCCGCAGGTCGACCGAGATGCCGTTGTGGGTCTGCGCCCGGACGCCGTTCGGCCCGGGTTTGCCCGCGGCGGCGATCAGCTTGTGACCGGCGAGATGCTCGGCCAGCTCCTGCGGCTGCTCGGCGGTCGCGATCAGGTCGATGTCCTTGCAGGTCTCGGCCCAGCGTCGCGC
>DAIRWC010000234.1:0-3123 GCA_036802505.1 Solirubrobacterales bacterium | reverse complement strand
GGGTGTTCGGACGGGTGAGTCCGCTAACACCCCCTCCCCTCGTGACAGGACCCGCAGCCTTAAGCCTCTCCCGGCTCGACTGGGCGGAAGTCGGTCGTCCTTGCTCCGCAGACGGGGCAGAACCAGTCGCTGGGGATGTCCTCGAAAGCGGTGCCAGGCGGGATGCCGCCGTCCGGATCGCCGATCGCCGGGTCGTAGATGAACCCGCAGCTCTCGCAGATCCAGAGCGTGGCCTCGGTCGTTGCACTCATAGTCGGAAGATTAGAGCCTGCCGGCGACTGCCGGGATGCCGTCTATTTATCGAAGCTGACCGAGACCGGCTCGCGGTCGGCTTTGTCCTCGATCTCGAAGTACTCGCGCGCCGTGAAGTCGCCCTGACTGGCGATGATCGAGCCGGGGAACTGCTGGATCGAGGTGTTGTAGGACTGCACGTTGGAGTTGTAGATCCGCCGTGAGGCCTGGATTTCGTCCTCCAACTCGGAGAGGTTGCGGCTGAGCTGCTGGAAGTTCTCGGTGGCGCGCAGCTCCGGGTAGTTCTCGGCGACCGCACGCAAGCCGGCCAGTGCCCCCATCAGGCCCTGCTCGGCTTTGGCGGTGGCGGCGACCCCCTGGGCGGACATCGCTTCGGCTCGCGCCTGGGTCACTTTCTCGAAGGTCTCTTTCTCGTGCGTGGCGTAGCCCTTGACCGTCTCGACCAGGTTGGGGACGAGATCGTGACGGCGTTTCAGCTGCACGTCGATCCCGCTCCACGACTCGTCGACCCGGTTGCGCGAGGCGATGATCGAGTTGCGCTTGGAGATGTAGTAGAGGACCGCGATGACGACGATCACGACTACCACGATGATTGCGATGACCATGCGGCTCATCCTACCCGCAACCACCCGCCGACGGGCCTAAAACGGGCCGCATAGTCCCGTTTTAGGCCCGTCGGCCTAGGATCGGCGTATGGGTGCGAAGCAGGAGGCGACCGATTGGGCCGAGATCGTGCGGCGCTATGGCGAGCGCCACGAGCTCGCCTATGAGCCGGTGGGCGGGATCAATCCCAAGGACGGGCCGGTCGCGCTCTGCGTCGGCGGCTCCAACCGGCTCACCGGCCAGCTGGCCGAAGGCTTCTGGGGCTCGTCCTGCGACGCCGACGAAAAGGAGGTCGGCGGCCTCTTCGCCAAGGCATTGCTACCGACAGCGCTGCTCGCCAAGGCGCACATGCCGGACCTGGCGCGGGTGATCCCGGCCTTCAACGTCGAGTCGATCGAGGGCCACGAGGTCATCACCCAGCGCTTTGCCCGCAAGGTCGAGTTCGAGTCGATCGACTTCAACAAGCGCTTTCTGGCGACGGTGCCCAGCGAGTACGACCCGGTCAAGCTGCGCGAGCTGTTCAGCCCCGGCTTCCTCACCTGGACTACGACGATGACCGGTGAGATCGACTTCGGCGTCAACGACCGCCAGCTCTGGTTCCTCTGGCACCTGCGCGAGCGCAGCGATGCCGAGCTGAAGGAGGCGCTGAAAAACGCCGGCCAGCTGTTCAAGCGGCTGCAGGGCGAGATGGACGAGAGCGGCATCCACACCTACGCGCCGGGGCCATGGCACGCGGGGCTGGCGCCCTTTCCGGATGAGGGGAAGGCTCAGACGGGGTAGTCGGGGTCGCCCGGAAGGACCACCCGATGCTCGTCCTGCGTGCCGATCACCTTCGGCAGAATCGGCTCGACGGAGCGGCCGCGATGAGCCTCGATCGCTTCGTCTGAGGTGCGGTACGGCAGCAACGCCTCGAGCTGGCTGATCGTCGGAAAGGCAAGCGCCAGCTCACCCGCCTTCTGGGCGTCGAGCGCCGCCCGTGGCTCGTACCAAGCCGCCTCGGTCGTCTCCACGCCATCGGGCTCCGGCGGTGTGTGGGCCGGCGCCAGCGCCAGGAAGAACCAGGCGTCGAAGCGCCGCGAGACGACCTCGGGCGTGATCCAGCGCGAAAACAGCACAAGCTCCTCCTCCGGAGGGAGCGCGATTCCGGCCTCCTCGTGCAGCTCCCGGACAGCGCAGGCTCTATAGCCGCCCTCGCCCGCGCCATCCTCAGGGTCGACGCCCCCGCCAGGAAACACCCAGACCCCGGGCATGAACCGAGCCTCCTCCGAGCGCTTCAGCAACAGCACCTCGAGCGCCCGGTCTTTGTGCTTGCCACCGCGCCTCAGCAGCACCACCGAGGCCGAGGGACGCGGGGTTGACGGCTCGCCAAGATTCGGAGCCTCCGCAGGCCCTCGTTGCCTCTCCTCGCCCATCTGCCAAACCCTAGCTTGCTCGCGGTAGAGGTTTGAATCGCATAGCGGACCAAACCTCTACCGCGCTTCAGTCGAGGGCGTTCTCGCGGCGGCGACGTGCCCAGGCGCGATTGGCCAGCCAGGCCAGCAGGATGACCACGGCGACTGGCGCGATTAGCGCGAGGCCGATAACGGCGACTCCAGCGGCCGTGGAGAGAATGTGGCCGGCATCGCCGAAGGCGTCATCGATGCCCCAGCGGCCGGAACCTGACCGAGCGGCTTGACCGCTTTCGATCCGCAGCGAGACACGGGCAAAGTGGGCGCGCTGTCGCAGGCGCTTGGCGTGCGAACGCCTACTACGAGCAGGGACCGGTTCCGTCACAGCCCCGCGAAGTTTGGGCAATCGGGCCCCGGTCAGGCTGCCTGGGCGAGCCGGACCCGCGCATCGGGATAGGCGGATCGGTGAGCTGCCTCGATCGACTCGGCGGCGATCTCGACCAGTCGCCGGAGGTCGCCTTCAGAGATCGCGAGTGGGGGCATCAGGACGACGACGTCGCTGAGCGGGCGGATGATCGCGCCTCGCTTGCGCGCCTCCAACGTCACCCGGTGACCCAGGCGGAGTGCCGGGTCGTGCTCGCCGAGGTCGATGCCGACCATGGTGCCGCACTGGCGCACCTCCGCCACCTCGGGCATCGCCGCGACCGAGTCGAGCTCCCTGGTCAGCAGCTCGATTTTCGGCTGCAGATGCTCCAGGGTCCGCTCCCGCTCGAAGGCCGCGATGCTGGCCAGCGCCGCCGCGCAGGCGAGCGGGTTGCCGGTGTAGGTGTGGCCGTGGAAGAAGGTGCGGCCCTCCGAGGGGGCGCCGAGGAAGCCCGCG
>DAIRWC010000233.1:0-3134 GCA_036802505.1 Solirubrobacterales bacterium | reverse complement strand
ATCTACCGGCAGCGTGTCGGCCGCTAGGTCTTCCTCGGGAACTGAAAGTAGACCGCCATCGACCATGCCCCCCGCCAGGAACTCTCTGAGGCCCCGGAGGGACGAAGTCACCAGCGGACCAGCCAGATCCTGCTTGTCGCCAACATGAATGCCTTGCAGCACGGTCTCGGCGAAGGCGTCAATGGAATCGCCACCATCGCGTCCGAATCCCTGGTAGGACCAGTTGGTCGGGTAGACAGCCAGAAGGGTCAATGGCCGCCCCGCCAATTCTTCCCCGTGAAGGACAGCGATCTTGCCTGGCCCTTGGGGACCGCCCCGATCCCATCGGGTCAGATTCGTGTCAAAGAAATGCAGCCGAATGCCCGCCGCGATGTCGTACTCGATCCTGCCGTAGAAACGATGCTGGTTATCGGGTAGCCAGAAGTAGCCCTCGATAACCAGCGGTGAATCCGAGCTCATTCTGTGGATTGATCGGCGTTTTGAAAGAGCCGGCGCGAAGCTTCATCACCGGCCTGGCGCATCTGCTGGTCCAGATAGCGAGGACGGTCGGGGTTGAAATGCTGTGCGGCGAAGAAGTGAGACGGGGGCATCGTCCTGTAGATGGAATCGAGGCGCCCTCCGAGCAACGATGGCAAGCCTTGTCCGAGCTCGACGATCCCGAGGGTGTGCTCGTAATCCTCGATGCTGAACAGGGTCGGCGGCTTCATCAGCGGCTGGGTGAAGAGCCCGGGCGCCTGCGCCTCGATGTTGTGCCAGAGCATCTCGCTCTGCAGAATCGTCGCGAGGACGACGACCACCGGCCAGATCCGCTCCAGCATCTCGAGGTCGACGCCGTCGATCTCGACCCTACCGGCGAGGATGTCGCCAATGGCGCGGTCGAGCTCGCCAAGCTTCGCGACGACGCGGTCGATCGTCTCCTGCATCGCCGCCGGGTCCGAGAGGATCCGTGCTCGCCGGGCAGGCCGCCCGCCGCTGACCTCGATCGCGACCAGTTCGGGGCCATAGGCGACGGTGACGTCAGGGCTGCGCGACTCGCTGCCGTCAGCCCCGGTGTAGAGGCGCTCGCCGGCGACGGTGGCGAGCCCCGCGCGCCGCTGGTGGCGGTGGCTGTCTTCGGTGAGATGCAGGACATAGCGCTCCATCAGCTCGCCGTGGAAGGCGGTGAACCGGCGGCTCATGCTCTGTCCCGGCCTGTCGGACAGGGAGCGGGCGGCGGCCGAGTCAAGCAGGCGGTAGTAGAAGCCCTCTCCCATCCATGCGTGCAGAAACCGCGGGTTCATCAGGATCATGCGGCCGTCCCTCAGGCGCAGGAACGGGCGCTGCTCGAAGGGGGCGCGGTCCCAGACCAGATGGTCGAAGCTGTCACCGGCTTCGGCGAAACGCTCGACCAGTTCGGCGCGATCGGCACTAATCGCGCCGGCCAGACGCTTCGTGGCCTCTGCCGGGAGCTGGTTTTCGAGCAGGCCCTCACGCTTGACGGCGACCATGCGATCGCCCAGTGAAATGTCGCCGTCGAGTGCCTTGGCCCAGGAGCCCATCGCGTAGGCGAAGGCCATCTGATCGGCGAAGCCAACTATGTCTTCCTCCATCCAGGCTGCGAGGTCGCACCATCGGTGGGACCCGGGATCCACCGCGCCGAAGAGATCGACGAACAGCGCCCGGGCTCGCCCGTGGTCGTTGCCCAAGTTCGACTGGTCAAAGTAGAGGCCGGCGCGAACGGTGTACGGAGCCCAGGTCGCGGGGCTCCCGCGTTCCGTCGCCCGATCATTGCCGGCGTTGATCGGATCGGCGATTGCCACCACTGCCCCAAGCAACTTGTCGATCTCTTCGTCCTCAAGCTGGCGTAGGCCATCGGCATCCGAGCTGGCGCCCGTGATCAACAGCCGCATTAGGACTGCCAGGTGCTGCTCGTTGATGAGGAGATGTTTCGGCCCAGCGGCGCTGAACTCGCGGAGCTTCTTGATGATCGGGCGACCGGTTCCGAAGATTTCTTCGGCCAGCGCCAAGTGTTTCGCCGAGTCGGCGCCAGCGAACCAGGCGCCAGCGCTGAAAACAGCCAGCGCCATCATCGCCGGCTCGAACGGCAAGCCGGATATCAGTTCGTTGACCTGATCGAGCGTCAGCGGGTCGATTCCGAGATCCTCGGCGCAGGGGGCAACAGCGAACGCATCGAGATCGCTGGGCGGTTGGCCAACGACGAGCAGCATGCCCTCGGGGATCTCCGGCGGCGGCTGCGCCGGCGGTAGGTCGACCGGAGTCCAGAGCCCGCTCGGCCGCTGGACTTCGCCGGGCAAGAAGAGGTGGGACGGCTCGAGTCTGGACATCGATCCAAGAGTCTCAGGCGTAGCCGATGGACCGGGTCATCCAGAGCCTGCGCAAGGGCTGGAATCGACCTCTCTCAGACCTGTTGCCCCAGGCGTTGCCCCAGGGCGTTTTTTGGCCGATTTTGAGGTCTCCCAAAAACGCGAAAACCCGCTTGATAAGCGGGTTTCCGTCCTATAGCGGGGGCAGGATTCGAACCTGCGACCTTCGGGTTATGAGCCCGACGAGCTACCTGGCTGCTCCACCCCGCGGCGGTTTGTCCATGCTAGCAATGGTGGGACGGTCGGCCTAGAGCCGCGGGTCGGGTCGCATTGGCGCTTGCGTGGGGTTGTCGGCGGGATGGAGGCCGGACGCCACTCGCTTTAGAGTGGCCGACCCACATGGCTGAGAATCCTCAACGGGTCGCGGTGATCGATGTCGGCAGCAACTCGACGCGGCTGCTCGTCGCCGACGTCGACGGCGGCGTCTCGGTGCTCGAGCGGCAGAGCCGGGTCACCCGGCTGGGGCGCGGCGTCGACCTCTCCGGCCAGCTTGCCGACGAGGCGATCGAGGCTGCCTGCGCGGCGGTCGCCGACTACGTCGAGATCTGCCGCGAGTCGGACGCCGAGCGGGTCGCCGCGATCGCGACCAGCGCCGTGCGCGACGCCTCCAACGGCGACGCCTTCGTCGCCGAGCTGCGCGAGCGCTTCTCCCTCTCGGCCCGCGTCCTCGACGGCGAGGAGGAGGCCCGCCTCACCTACCGCGGCGCCACCGCGCATCGCCCCGAGGCTGACCCGACGCTCGTCTTCGACATCGGCGGAGGGTCCACCGAG
>DAIRWC010000232.1:0-3138 GCA_036802505.1 Solirubrobacterales bacterium | reverse complement strand
GGCAATTGACTTGCCCTTGCACGCCGGGCAGGTCTCCTGCCGCTGGATCTCGAGACTGCTGGACGTGGCACGCTGTCGCTCAGTTGCGAGAGACGTGAGGCCAGCGACTAGCGCGCCAGCTACCGCGGCGCCCCCACCGAGGAGCCCGGGGCGGCGGTCCGCCTGCGCGGCCCCGACGACGGCGAGACCGTGGTCGAGGACCTGATCCGCGGGCCGGTCAGCTTCCCCAACCGCAGCTACGACGACTTCGTCATCGCCCGCGGCGACGGCTCGGTCCTCTACAACTTCGCCGTCGCGGTGGACGACGCCGAGATGGGCATCACCGACGTGGTGCGCGGCGACGACCACCTCTCCAATACGCCGAAGCAGCTGCTCGTGCTCGAGGCGCTCGGCTTCGAGGCGCCGCGCTACGCGCACCTGCCGCTCTTGCACGGCCCCGACGGCCGCAAGCTCTCCAAGCGCCACGGCGCCGCCTCAGTGCAGGAGCTGCGCGACGCGGGGTATTTGCCGGCGGCCGTGCGCAACTACCTGGCGCTGCTCGGCTGGGGAGCCGCCGACGACGCGACGCTGATCCCTACCGAGGAGCTGGTCGGGCGCTTCCGGGTCGCGGACGTCGGCAAGGCGGCGGCGATCTTCGACGAGAAGAAGCTGCGCTGGGTCAACGGTCGCTACATGCGCGAGATGCCGCTCGACGAGTACGTCGGGGCCGTGGCGACGCATTTGGGGCGACCGCGGGAGGAGCGCCTGCGAGCGGCCTGCGAGATCGTGCAGGAGAAAGCCCAGACCCTGGCCGAGGTCTGGCCGCTGATCCGCTTCCTCTTCGAGCCCCCGGTCGAGGACGAGAAGGCTTGGTGGAAGACGATGAAGGACGAGGCACCGGCGGCGCTCGAGGCCTCCCGGGAGGCGCTTGCCGCAGCGGGCGGCTTCGACGCGGCCGAAGTGGAGGCGGCGCTCTCGCCGTTGCCGGAGCGTCTGGGCCTCAAACCCGGCCGGGTCTACCAACCGATTCGGGTCGCGATCAGCGGTGGCACCGTCTCGCCTGGCATCTTCGAGTCTCTGGCGGTGCTGGGCCGCGAGGAATCGCTGCGGCGCATCGACGCAGCGCTCGTACGCCTTCGCGAATAAACCGATACTAAGAATTCCGTAGGGCAAGGCTAAACCGTGCGTCCTCTGCTGCCGATGAGGGGGGCGAGCGACCTTGGCTATGGCATCGAGCAAAACGCAGAGCAACGGGAAGGTGCACTCGGCCGACGCGCCGCGTGGCCCCGCCGCGCCTGCACCTGGAGCCCGTCTCGCAGCGGCCTTCGAGGCGGTGGAGAAATTCCCGGCGTTGATCGAGTCCCGCGCCCGCGTGATGCAGGCAGCGACGGCCGAGACCTCCCGGATCGGCGACTTGGTCGAGGCCGTCGAGGCCGACGTCGCCCTGACGATCGCCGTTCTGCGCTTCGCCAACCGGGCCAGCAGCCTGGGCAACATCGGCGGCGTGCCGGCTGCGATCGACGTTTTGAAGCCTTCCGGTGTGTTGGCGATCGCCGGGACCGCGCCCGTCTTCGACTTCTTCGAGCCCAACGGGGGCTGGGAGTTGCGCCCCGAGCAGTTCCGCGTCCACGCTCTTGCAACTCAGCAGGCAGCCGCCCGGATCGGCCGTGAGATCGGCTGGGAGGACCGCGACGAGCTGGTGGTCGCGGCCCTGCTCCACGACATCGGCCGGCTGGTCATCTCGAAGCTTCATCCGGGACGCAAGACCTACTTCGATGCGACCTCGCGCACGCCCGAGCAGCGGATCCGCGAAGAACGCGAGCAGCTCGGCATCGACCACGCGCTGGTCGGCGGCGTCCTGGCGCGGCGCTGGAATGTGCCGCAGCGGATCGCCGTCGCGATCGAGCGCCACCACGCCGAGGATGCCGAAGGGCTTGCCGCGGTGGTCGCGACCGCCGACATGGTCGCCCATTACTCACAGGGCGAGGCGGTCACCCCGGAGCGCCTGCGCGAGACCGCAAAGCGCTGTGGCCTCAGCCCCGAGGGCCTGCGCGAGCTTCTCTACGAGCTTCCCTACCCGCGCGAGCGCGAGTCCCGGGTCAGCGAGCCGTGCCCGCTCTCCGCCCGCGAGCTCGACGTCCTCCGCCATCTCTCGGAGGGCATGGTCTACAAGCAGATCGCCGGCGAGATGCAGCTCTCGGTCTCGACCATCCGCACCCACCTGCACAACGTCTACGGCAAGATCGGCGCCGTCGATCGAGCGCAGGCGGTCCTCACCGCGCGCGACCGCGGCTGGATCTAAGCAGCGCTTAGTCGATCAGGCATTCGCGCAGCGCGATCGCGACCGCGTGGGTCCTGTTTCTCGCGCCGAGCCGGGCGAGGACGTTCTTGGTGTGCGTCTTCACCGTTTCTTCGCTGAGGCCGAGTTCGCGCGCGGCGACGACGGTCGAGCCGCCATCTGCGAGCAACTGCAGGATCTCGCGTTGGCGCCGGGTCAGTTTGCCGCGACTGCCGCTCGGCGGCACCGCCGGATCGACGAATCGTTCCTGGGCGAGGGCCGCCCAAACGGCGCGGGCCATTTCCTCGGCGCTGGCGGTGCGAGCGACATAAGCGCTGGCACCTGCCTGGAGGGCCGCAGAGGCGAGGTGACGCTCGGGGCGCTCGCCGTGGGCGACGATCCCCATTCCCGGCGCTGTCTTGCGCAATGCTCGGATTGCCTCGTTGCCATAGAGCGGCTCCTCTTCGTCGGCGGGCTCGCGCCGCAGGGCGACGACCGCGACGTCGACGCTGCCAACGTCCCGAATCAGCTCGATCGCCTCGCCACGGGTCTCGCTCTCGTGGATCTCGAAATCCCCCGTCAGGGCTTGGCGCATGCCCAACCGAACCAGCGGCTGGGCGTCGATCACAAGGCAATGTGGGCGCTCGCTCGGAACCACCCGATCCTATACCCAGCAAAATCCGCTTTGTGCGGTAGAAAGGACCTGTGATTTCAATCACTTCGAAGTCTCGCTACGCGGTTGTCGCCATGGCCGAGCTGGCCCGCTCGGGAGAGCGACCGGTGCCGATCAAGGAGCTGGCCGAGCGCCGCGGCATCCCCGAGCAGTTCCTCGAGCAGCTCTTCTCGACCCTCCGTCGGGCGGGTCTGCTGACCAGCCACCG
>DAIRWC010000231.1:0-3145 GCA_036802505.1 Solirubrobacterales bacterium | reverse complement strand
GACCATGGGCCAATGCGTCTATTGCGGCTTCTGCGAGCGCTATGGCTGCGAGTCGGTCCGCGTCCGCGCCTCAAAGCCCGAGCCGCCCCTGCCGCTGGCGATCCAGGAGGTCGGCGTCGAGGTAACCCAGGAGCGCAACGAAGCCGAGGACGAGGACAACGGCGAGGAGGCCTAGTGCGGACCGGCTATCTGGGTCTGGGCTCGAATGTCGGCGACCGCGCCGGGCACCTGCGGGCGGCGATCGAGATGCTCGGCGAGCGCGGGGTTGAGGTGGAGGCGATCTCCTCCGGCTATGAGACCGAGCCGGTCGGGGGGGTGCTCGACCAGCCGGACTTTTTCAACGCGGCAATCCGCATCCGCACCGAGCTGGAGCCGGAAGCGCTGCTGGATATCTGCAAGGAGATCGAGGTGGAGCGCGGCCGGGCGCTCGACGCCCCACGCCACAGTCCGCGCCCGCTGGACATCGACCTGCTGCTTCTGGGGGACCTCAAGCTCTCGACCAGCCGACTCACCCTCCCGCACCCAGAGGTAACCAGCCGGCGCTTCGTCCTGGCGCCGCTGCTGGAGCTCGATCCCGAGCTGACGCTCCCAGACGGCAAGAAGCTCAGCGATGCTCTGGCCGGTCTCGGCCCCGGCCAACGCGTCAGCCGGTTGGGCCCTGTCTGAAGGCGGTATCGGGGCACTCCCGAACGGGCGGATACTCAAATCGTCGGTCTCATTAGACCGACGATTGTCCGGGCGGGAGTGCCCCGATACCGCCTACGCCGCAGTCGTCTCGCTGCGCAGCGGCTGCAGCCAGGCTGGCGGCAGGATCGGCGGGGTCTTGCCGGGGTAGTTCGGGACGACACGTTTCGCCAGCTCGCCCGCGGGCCGGCCCTCGATCGCCGGGCGCAGGTCGTCGAGGGTCATCGCCAGGCGCAGGCTGGGGGCGATCTGGAAGTCCGCGATGTTGGGCTGCTCGCCACCGATCGTGCCGTCGGCGATCCAGTCGTCGATCCTTTGCAGCATCCCAGGCAGGTCAGCCAGGCCGCGGCGCACGTTCTCGTCGGTCGCTTCGTTGAAGTGGGCCGAGGCGGCGACGATCGGCGCCGCGGTCTTCAGCGCCAGCCCGATCGGGATGCCCAGTTTCGCCCCCTCCGAGTAGCTGCGCAGCGGCTCCTTGTCCTTGCGCAGCGCCCACCAGAGGATCGCGCGGATCGGCTGTTGCAGGTCGACGTCGCCGAAGCGCTCGACCTCTTCGACCGCGGCACGCCGCTCGGGGTCGCTGGGGACCAGCGTCGGCTCTGCCACGAGCCGGTCGAGCTCGCGGGCGATCTCCCCGGTGCCCTGCACCTTGCGTCCCTCGATCTTCAGCGCCGGCACGGTGACGCCCGGAAAGCCGACCGCGCGCAGGGCCGCCTTGGAGACGACCGGCATCAGGTCGGTGCGCTTGTACTCGACGCCCTTCGCCTCGAGCATCAGCCGCGCCGCCATCGAGGGATGGGAACCAGGGATGACGTAGAGCCGCGCCTCCATGGCGAGCCATCATAGACTCGCGCCCGAGATGCTGCTCGCGGTAGACGTCGGCAATACCCAGACCCACCTCGGCGCCTTCGACGGCGAGCGCCTGGTCGAGCACTGGCGCTTTCAGACCCGTGCAGGGGCGACCGGGGACGAGCTGGCCGAGCGGATCGCCGGCATGCTCGCGCTCAGCGGCATCGGCCTCGCCGACCTCGGCGCCGTCTGCGTCTCCTCGGTGGTGCCACCGCTCGGCAGTCAGTACGAACAGCTGACCGAGCGCTACACGAGTGCCTCCTGCCTGGCGATCGGCCCGGGGGTGAAGACGGGGATGCCGATCCGAATCGACAACCCGCTCGAGGTTGGCGCCGACCGGCTGGTCAACGCGGTCGCCGCCTACGAGCGCTTCAAGACCGCCTGCGTGGTGGTCGACTTCGGTACCGGGATCAACTTCGACGCCGTCTCGGAGGCCGGCGAATACCTCGGCGGGGCGATCGCGCCCGGGGTGGAGATCTCGCTGACCGCGCTGGTCGAACGCGCCGCCCGCATCGGCCGCATCGATCTCGAGGAGCCGGAGACGGCGATCGGCCGCTCCAGCCGGGCCGCGATCCAGTCGGGGGTGATCTTCGGCTTCGCCGGCCTGATCGACGGCGTCGTGCGCCGCATCGAAGACGAACTCGACCAGGTGCAGCTGCTCGCCACCGGCGGCCTCGCCGCGGTCATCGTCCCCTTCACGGAGACGATCGACGAGGTCGACGAGATGCTTACCCTGAAGGGTCTGCGTCTCATCCATGAGCGGAACGCCTAAACATCAAACGCCGCCTCCTCCGCTTCCGCGTCCGGGGGCGGCTCAACCACCCTTGACCTCCCCCTTTTCCATAGGTGGGGTCGAGATCGTCAACCGCGTGCTGCTCGCGCCGCTGGCCGGGATCGGCAACTGGTTCGTCCGCCTGCAGGCGAAGCGGCATGGGGCGGGGCTCGCGGTCTCGGAGATGATCTCCAGCTTCGGATTGCACTACCGCAACGAGCGAACCCTGCGCGAGCTGATGCGGATCCACCCTGACGAGCACCCGGTGTCGGTGCAGCTCTTCGGCCACGATCCCGAGGTGATGCGCTCCGGCGCCGCGGTCGCCGCCGAGGCCGGCGCCGACCTGATCGACATCAACATGGGCTGCCCGGTGCGCAAGGTGCGCAGGACGGGCGCCGGGGTCGAGCTGCTCGCCGATCCCGAGCTGGCCCTCGCCCTGCTCGGCGGCGCGATCGAGGGCAGCGGCCTGCCGGTGACGGTGAAGCTGCGCTCCGGGTTGCGACCCGGTGACCGCTCCGGCTTCGAGCTTGCCGTGCGCCTCGCCGAGGAGGGCGGCGCGGCGGCGATCGGCTTCCATCCCCGCGCGGCGACGATCAAACACAAGGGCGCCCCCGACTACGCGCTGACCCGTGAACTGGCTGAGCGGATCGACGTGCCGGTGATCGTCTCAGGGGGTCTCGATGACGCCGAGTCGGTCCGCCGCGCTTACGCCGAGTCCGGCGCCGCCGCGGTGATGCTCGCTCGCGGCGCCCTGGGCAATCCCTGGCTCTTCGAGGAACTGACCGGACGCCGCAGCGAGCCGCCCTCGCGCGAGGAGGTCGTCGCCGAGTTGCTCTGGAC
>DAIRWC010000230.1:0-3155 GCA_036802505.1 Solirubrobacterales bacterium | reverse complement strand
GGACGGCACGGTGCAGGAGCTGCTGGAGATCCTCGGCATTCCGTTCACGGGGCCCGGCGTGGCGGCCTGCGCCCGCTGCATCGACAAGGTCCTCGCCAAGGGCGAGCTGCGCGACAGCGGCGTCCCCACCCCGGACTGGTTCGCCTTCAACGAGACGGCCTTCCGCGAGCTCGGCGCCGCCGACGCGCTGAGCGAGTTGGAGGAGCGGCTCGGCTTCCCACTGGTGGTGAAGCCCAGTCGTGGCGGGTCGGCGCTGGGCGTGAAGTTCGCGGCGAGCTGGTTTGAGGTGCCCGAGGCCCTGATCTCGGCTTTCAGCTACGACAGCCGCGTGCTGCTCGAGCGCTTTGTCGACGGCCGCGAGCTTGCGGTGAGCATGGTCGGGGGTGAGCCGCTGCCCGTGGTCGAGGCGATCCCCAGCGATGGCGACCGCTACGACTTCGAAGCACGCTACGAGATCGGCCGCACCGATTTCGTCTGCCCGGCTGAGCTGGGCGAGAGCGACTCCTCGGCGGTGACGGCGGCGGCACTGGGTGCGTATGAGGCGCTGGGTTGCTCGGGATTCTGCCGCGTCGACCTGATCCTCGGCGCGGACGGGCCCCAGGTGCTCGAGGTAAACGCGGTCCCCGGCCTCACCGACACCAGCCTCCTCCCCCAGGCCGCCGAGGCCGGCGGGATGGCCTTCGAGGAGCTGGTCGAGCGGATCCTCGAGCTGGCCCTGAAGCCCGCCGCGGCCTAGAGCCGCTCAGGACGTTCCTTCAGCGAAGTCGTCGGGCGTGACCTCGTCGAGGAACTCTTTGAACTTGTCGACGACCTCCTCGGTGTCCTCGACCTCGTGCTCGAACTCGATCGCCGACTCCTCGATTACCTCCTCGGCCGCGAAGATCGGCGCCGAGACGCGCACAGCGAGCGCCAGGGCATCGGAAGGCCGCGAATCGATCTCCAGCTCCGAGCCGTCGATGGAGACGGTGATCGAAGCGTAGAAGGTGTTGTCGCGCAACTCGGTGACGGAGACCCGCTCGCACTTGGCGTCAAGCTGCTCGAGCATGTCGGAGAGCAGGTCGTGCGTCATCGGCCTCGGCGTCGAGGCGCCCTGCAGCTTCATCAGAATCGCCGCCGCCTCCGGATGGCCGATCCAGATCGGCAGGAAGCGATTGCCGTCAACCGTCTTCAACAAGACGATCGGCTGCTTGCCGACCATGTCGAAACTGACCCCGTAGATCTGCATCTGCTGCAAAATTCGCTCCGCGCCGAGGTGGATCGCCCATTATAGGTACGGCCCTGGGCCGTCCACCGGGCGAATCGATGCGGTGGCGCGGCAGTGGGCGATCCTGGATTCGAACCAGGGACCTCGTCCTTATCAGAGACGCGCTCTAACCAACTGAGCTAATCGCCCGGGGCGACGCGATGATAGCGACCTGGCGACGGGTCCCGCGCGGCGTGCTCAGGTGCGTTTGCGGCCTAGCTTGCGAGCCAGGGCGTGGGCCTCGTTGAGATCGGCGAGGCGGATCTCGACCGACACCTCCCCCCCGCGCGGACGCACCTTCACCTCGTGGCCGAGTGCGTTCTCGAGCTTGTCGGCGGCATCGCGCATCGCGGCTGCCTCCTCAGCCCCAACCGCTCGGCGGTTGCTCTTCACCTGTTTTGGCTGGCTAGCCAGCTTAACCCGGTTCTCGGTCTCGCGGACGGACCAGCCGCCCTTCGCCGCGTCGCGGGCGAGGCGGCGGCGCACGTCGTTGCCGGAGACGCCGAGCAGAGCGCGGCCGTGTCCCTCGCTGAGCTCGCCCGACTCGAGCAGGGCGATCGCCTCGTCGGGCAGGTCGAGCAGGCGGATCAGGTTGGAAACGGCGGGGCGGCTGCGGCCGATGCGCCGGGCCAGATCCTCTTTGGAGAGGCCGAGGTCCTCGACCAGGGCGGCGCAGGCGCGGGCCTCCTCGACCGGGTTGAGATCCTCGCGAACCATGTTCTCGATCAACGCGACCTGGAGGCGCTCTGCGTGCTCGGAGTCGCGCACGATCGCCGGCACCTTCGCCAAGCCGGCCTGCTGGGAGGCGCGCCAGCGGCGCTCGCCGGCGATCAGCTCGTAGCTGCCGTCGGGGAGGGGGCGGACCAGCAGCGGCTGCACGACGCCGCTCGTCTCGATCGAGGCGGCAAGGCCGGCCAGCGCGTCGGCGTCGAAGTTGGTGCGGGGCTGTTTCGGGTTCGGCTTGATCAGGCCGACCGGCAGCTCGCGCAGCTCGCCGACCTCCTCGCCGGCGACGCTCTCGGGCAGGATCGCCGAGAGACCGCGGCCCATGCCCCGTTTTGCCTTGCCGCTAGCCACGACCGACCAGCTCCTCAGCCAGCGCCTGATAGGCGGTGGCGCCGCGCGAGGCGGGGGCATGCTCGGTCACGGGGATGCCGTAGCTCGGCGCCTCGGCGACCCTGACGCTACGCGGTATGACCGTGTCGAAGACCATCTCGGGAAAATGCTCGCGCAGCTCTCGCTCCACGTCCTGGGCGAGGCGCGTGCGCTCGTCGTGCATGGTGATCAACAGCCCCGACACGTTCAGCGCCGGGTTGAGCTCGCGGCGAATCATCCCCAGCGTGTCGAGGAACTGGACCAGACCCTCGAGAGCCAGATACTCGGCCTGCACCGGCACGATCACGCGATCGGAGGCCACCAGGGCGTTGACGCTGACCGGCCCCAGCGAGGGGGGGCAGTCGAGCATCGTGAAGGCAAAGCGCTCGCGCAACGGGCCGAGCCGTTCGCGCAGGCGGGTCTCCGAGCCATCGATGCGGGGAAGCTCGACCGCCGCGCCGGCGAGATCGCGGTTGGCCGGAACGAGCCAGAGGTTGTCCGGGCCGGCAGGGCGCGCCGCCTCGGCGACCGAGACATCGCCGATCAGGCAGTCATAGGACGAGGGGTGCGCGTCGCGGTCGCTGCCGAGGGCGACGGTGGCGTTGCACTGGGGATCGAGGTCGACCAGCAGGGTCTGGGATCCGGCGGCGGCGACGCAGGCGGTCAGGTTGACCGCGGTCGTCGTCTTGCCGACGCCGCCCTTCTGGTTCGCCACCGCGTAGACAAGGCCCATGGGCGCAGACTATTGGCCCTCCGGTATCGGGGTCCGAGGTCGCAATGGGAGGTGCCTATGTTCGCTTCGCTCACTATGTTGGAC
>DAIRWC010000229.1:0-3178 GCA_036802505.1 Solirubrobacterales bacterium | reverse complement strand
ATCGGCTCGATCAGCGAGGTCAGGGCTTTGACCTTGGCGTCGACCTCGTCCTCGTAGAAGTCGGCGATCTTGCTCAGCATGTGTTCCAGCTGACCGGTTTCCTCGCCGACGGCGACCATGTGGCCGACCATCGGCGGGAAGATGTCGTTGCGTTCGATCGGCCCGGCCAGCGAACCGCCGCGCTTGACCGAGTCGTAGACGTCGTCCATCGCCTTCTCGAGGACGATGTTGCCCGCCGTTTCGCCGGTCAGCTTGATCGCCTGCAGCATCGGCACGCCGGCCGAGACCGAGCCCGAGAAGGTGCGCGACCAGCGGGCCAGGGCGACCTTCTGGATCACGTCGCCGATTTTCATCGGCAGGCGGAGGACGAAGCGGTCCCACATCTGTTTGCCGGTTTCGGTCCGCTTCCAGCGGAAGAAGAGGATGAAGCCGATGACGATCCCGGGAATGATGATGAACCAGTAGCCGGTAATCGCATCCGAGGCGGTGACGCAGATCTGCGTCGGGATCGGCAGTTCGGCCTTTTCGCCCGGGTTTTCTTCGGAGATCTGTTCGAAGATGCCGACGAAGACCGGGATGACGAATGCGACGATGCCGACGAGCGCGATCATCGCGAAGCCGAAGATCAGCGCCGGGTACGTCATCGCCGATTTGACCTGGCGGCGCAATGAGTCGCTCTTTTCGACCTGGAAGGCGATGCGGTCGAGCGCGTCCTCGAGCCGACCCGATTCCTCGCCGGAGCGGACCATCGCCCGGTAGAGCCGGTCGAAGACTTCGGGGTGGCGGCCCATCGCCTGCTCCAGCGTGCTGCCCGCCTCGATGTCGGCGCGCACGCCGGCGATCGCCTCTTTGATCCGCTCGTCCTGCGTCTGCTCCTCGAGCGTGTGCAGGGTGCGCAGCATCGGCATCCCCGAGGCGACCAGGGTCGCGAACTGGCGCGAGAAGATCGACAGCTCGCGCTTGTCGACCCCTTTCCAGGTCTCCCAGAGCTGCTCGATTTTGAACGGCTCGCTCTTCTCGCTGACGTCGAGGACGATCAGGCCGCGCTGGCGCAGCTGCTCGGTGACCTGGGCCTTGGAATCGGCCTCGACTTCGCCGGCCGTCGCCGCCCCGGCCAGGTCCATCGCTTTGAAGGCGAAGGTGGTCGCGCCGGCCATCGGCTAGCCGCCCTGGTCGTAGGCGGGAGGGGCGCCGACGGGAGCCGGAGCGGGCGGGGCGGCCTGCGCCTGCGCGGCCTGTGCCTGCAGGGCGGCGGGCATCGCCGGGACGCCGCCGAGCAGGCGTTTGAGCTCCTCCGGCACCGAGGCGCGCTGCTCGGCCAGCGAGCGGGTGATCGTGCCGGCGCGGACCAGCCGCGCCAGGTCGGCGTCCATCGTCTGCATGCCGACCGCGCCCGAGGTCTGCACGGCGGCGTAGATCTGGTGCGTCTTGCCCTCGCGGATCAGGTTGCGGATCGCCGGCGTCGGCACCAGCACCTCGGTGGCGACGACCCGTCCCCGCCCATCGGCGGTCGGCAGCAGCTGCTGGGTGACGATGCCCTGCAGGGCGATCGAGAGCTGCGTGCGCACCTGCCCCTGTTGCTGGGGCGGGAAGACGTCGATGATCCGGTCGACCGTCTGCGCGGTCGACTGGGTGTGCAGGGTGGCGAAGACGAGGTGGCCGGTCTCGGCCGCGGTCAGCGCGGTGGAGATCGTCTCCAGGTCGCGCATCTCGCCGACCAGGATGACGTCGGGATCCTCGCGCAGCGCGGCGCGCAGGCCGAGGGCGAAGTCAGGGGCATCGGCACCGACCTCGCGCTGGTTGACGATCGAGCGTTTGTGCTGGTGCAGGAACTCGATCGGGTCCTCGATCGTGAGGATGTGGTCCTGGTTCTCTTCGTTGATCACGTCGATCATCGCCGCCAGGGTCGTGCTCTTGCCTGAGCCGGTCGGGCCGGTGACGAGGACGAAGCCACGCGGTTTGGCGCAGAGATCGCGCAGCACCTGCGGCACCTTCAGCGAGTCGAGCGAGGGGATGTCCTGGGGGACGAGGCGGAAGGCGGCGCTGACCGTGCCGCGCTGGAAGAAGCAGTTGACGCGGAAGCGGGCGACGTTGGGGATCGCGTAGGCGAAGTCGAGCTGTTTGCCGGTCTCGAAGCGTTTGCGCTGGTCGTCGTTGAGGATCGAGTAGACGATCTCGCGCGTCTCCTGGCCGGAGAGCACGTCGAATCCCTCCATGTGGACGATCTTGCCCTTGTCGCGCATCGACGGCGGCACCCCCGGCGTGAGGTGCACGTCGGAGGCCTTCGTCTCGACCATGGTGCGCAGCACCTCTGAGAAGTCGACGGCCATAGCGCTTAGATCGGCCTCCGGCGCCGATTCCTGAAGCGCGGGCGGGGCCTCCCGGCGCAAAGTGGAACCTTGTGGCCCTTATAGGGGCTACAAGCGTCCATCCTGGCGAGGGAGGGGAAGGGCTCAGGCGGTGACACGGATTACCTCCTCCAGGGACGTGAGGCCGGCGCGCACCTTGCCCAGCCCGTCCTCGCGCAGGGTGAGCATGCCCTCTTCGCGGGCGACGGCGGCGATTTCGGCCTCGGGAGCGCCGGCGACCGCCATCTCCTTGATCCGGTCGCTCATTTTCATCACCGAGAAGATCCCGACGCGACCTTTGTAGCCGCTCTGGTTGCAGCGCGAGCAGCCGACCGGTTCGTAGGCCTCGAGGTCGCCGCCGACGCGGATCTCGGCGTCGGCGAGCGCCTGCGGCGGCACGATCGTGCGCCGCTTGCAGTGGGCGCAGAGTTTCCGCGCCAGGCGCTGGGCGACGACGCAGTCGACCGCCGACGCGGTGAGGAAGGCCTCGATGCCCATCTTGGTCAGGCGCGTGATCGCGCCGGGGGCGTCGTTGGTGTGCAGCGTGGTCAGCATCATGTGCCCGGTCAGCGCCGCCTCGATCGAGATCCGCGCGGTCTCGCCGTCGCGGATCTCCCCGACCATGACGATGTCGGGGTCGGCGCGGAGGATCGAGCGCAGCCCGGTGGCGAAGTCGAGGCCGGCCTTGCGGTTGACGTTGATCTGGTTGATTCCGGAGAGCCGGTACTCGACCGGGTCCTCGATCGTGATGATGTTGCGCTCGACGTCGTTGATCTCCTGCAGCGCGGCGTAGAGGGTCGTGCTCTTGCCCGAGCCGGTCGGGCCGGTGA